>JALHNN010000313.1:1986-4296 GCA_022843505.1 Sulfuritalea sp. | reverse complement strand
ATCTGATGCGCCTGCTCGGTGACAACCCCGGCCTCTACCTCGACCTCGCGCCGGTGCCGGCGGAGGAGACCATCATGAAGCTCGGGCCCGGCATCGTCGCGCAGCTCAAGCGCAAGATCGACCTCATGAACGCGCACTGGCTCGACTACGACCGGTTGTTCACCAAGCCGAACCCGTGACGCCCGGCCGGAAGCAAGCCGGGACCGGGTTATCACGAGGGAGCTTTTCAAACCCTGGAGGTGACCACTAAAGGATTCCGCCAACGGCGGAATCTACTTTCACCGCTCCGGCTGATTGCCTCCGCCGTCAGGTCAAGGGGGCTGCTGATCGCAGCCCTTTCTGCCCGCGATTAGCGGGCCCCCCAACCCACTGCGCAGGCGATCAGCCGGAGCCGCACCGTTAAAATTTCGCCGTTGGCGAAATTCCATTAGTGGTAGCCCTGTCTCGGTTTGGTCGGGTTGGCGCGACCTCGGCCTCTCTTTTCCCGATTTTGAAGACATTCTCTAGTGGTAAAAACAATGCAGATTTTTTGAGCGACACCGCATCTGTCCATGGGCGGCGGCGCCGGGCACAGATTTGCCAAGATATGCGCAGTATCCCGCGGGGCGGGGGTGCATAATGCCCGCAGCAAAAACGGCCGTCACCGTGCGGCCACCCCCAAACCCCGTCCCGGGAGGATACCCCCATGACCATCAAACTACATCTCGATCACGCGGAGGCCGCGCCCATCGAGCGCGCCGCCGAGGCCTTCGGCTGCACGCCCGAGGACCTCGTCTACACCGCCCTCAATGCCTACATGCTCCGGCTCGGCAGCTTTACGGAGCAGTGCGGGCCCGAGTGCAAAAAGATGTTCACCGACTTCGAGACCATGCGCGCCGCCGTGCTGAACCTGAAGCTTGCCCGCAAGGACAACCTGCCCCTGTGGGCCGACAGCGCGGGCAGCGTGCACAACTACGAGGGCCTCGGCCCCGACCAGTCCACCCGCAGCAAGAAAGCCATTTACTGACCAGCGGGCCTTTCAGCCCTGCCGGAAGTTTAAGAACTGGGCTCGACCCATGGGGCCGGGCTCATAGGTTGCAGGTGCACCGGCGGACGATTCACACCGTTCGCCGGGCGCATCCATGAACACCCCGCACATCTCCGGGAGCGACCAGGCACCGGTTTCTTCGCGGGAGACCGAGCGCCTCGCGGCCTTGCACGCCCTGCAGGTGCTGGACACCTCGCGCGAAGCGGCGTTTGACGACATCACCGCGCTCGTGGCGGACATCTGCCAGACCCCGATTGCGTTGATCACCCTGATCGACGAGTCGCGCCAGTGGTTCAAGTCGGCGATCGGGATCGAGGGCGGGCAGACGCCCCGGGAAGTCGCGTTTTGCGCCCACGCGCTGGACCAGGCCGATCTGCTGCTGGTGCCGGATGCCACGCAGGATCCGCGTTTCGCGGCCAACCCGCTGGTCACGGGCGAACCGCGCATCCGCTTTTATGCCGGTGCGCCGCTGGTCACTCCCGAGGGCCACACGCTCGGCACCCTGTGCGTGATCGACCGCATGCCGCGGCAGCTCAACGAGCGGCAGCTCACCGCCCTGCGCGTCCTGGGCCGGCAGGTCATGACGGAGCTGCAGCTGCGCCGCCGGTTGCTGGACTTCGGCCGGATCGAGCAGACCCTGCGGCAAAGCGAACGCGACCAGCGGGCGCTGGTGCAGAACCTGGAGGCCCAGCGCGCCCGGCTGGTCGAGGCCCAGGCCGTGGCCAAGGTCGGCAGTTGGGACACCGACCTCGCAACCATGGCCGTCGTGTGGTCCGAGGAGGCGCACCGGATCTTCGAGACCGACCCGGTGACCTTCGTCCCCACGCACGCCGCGTTCCTGGAGCGCGTCCACCCGGACGACCGCGCCGTGGTCGACCGGGCGTTCCAGCGGTCCCTCGGCAGCCGGGAGATCCACGCCATCGAGCACCGGCTGTTGCTGCCGGACGGCCGCATCAAGTTCATCATGGAGCGCTGGCAGGTCTACTACGACGCACACGCACGGCCGCTCCGGGCCACGGGCACCTGCCGGGATATCACGGAAAGGAAAACCGCCGAGGAGGAGCTGCGCTACCAGGCGGCCCTGCTCGACCGGGCGCAGGATGCCATCCTCGTGCGCGACATGGCGCATCGCATCACCTACTGGAACAAGAGCGCCGAGCGGCTCTACGGCTGGACGGCCGCCGAGGCCGCGGGCCGGTCTGTCCGGGAAATGCTCTATTTCGACCCGGGAGTCTTCGATGCCGCCATGGTCGGGCTACTGGCGCAAGGCGAGTGGACAGGGG
>JALHNN010000313.1:0-1976 GCA_022843505.1 Sulfuritalea sp. | reverse complement strand
GCAAGGATGTCGAGCGGCTCACCATCGAGGGCCGCTGGACCCTCCTGCGCGACGGGGCCGGCCGCCCCAGGGCCGTGCTCGCCATCAACACTGACATCACCGAACGCAAGAAGCTGGAGCAGCAGTTCCTTCGCGCCCAGCGGCTGGAAAGCATCGGCACGCTGGCCGGCGGCATCGCCCACGATCTCAACAACCTGCTTGCGCCGATCACCATGGGCGTGGACCTGCTGAAGCTCTTCGACCCGCCGCCCCGGAGCCTGCCCGTCATCGAGAACATCGAGCGCAGCGCCCGGCGCGGCACCGAGCTTGTCAAGCAGGTGCTCTCCTTCGCCCGCGGGGTCGAGGGCGCACGGGTCACGCTGCAGGTGCGGCATATTCTCACCGAGGTCGAGTCGATCGCCACGAACACCTTCCCGAAGAACATCACCGTCGAGACCCGGGTGCCCCGGGATCTCTGGCCGGTGCTGGCCGACCCGACGCAGCTCAACCAGGTGGTGATGAACCTCTGCGTGAACGCCCGCGACGCCATGCCGGCCGGCGGCCGGCTGGAACTCGCCGCCGGCAACGCCGAGCTCGACGCCCAATACGCCGCCATGAACCGGGGCATGGCCCCGGGCCGGTATGTCGTGATCCAGGTAACCGACACCGGCACCGGCATGCCCAAGGAGATCATCGACCGGATCTTCGAGCCCTTCTTCACCACCAAGGAGCTCGGCAAGGGCACGGGGTTGGGCCTCTCCACCGCGCTTGGCATCGTGCGCAGCCACGGCGGTTTCGTGAATGTCTACAGCGAGGTCGGCCGGGGCAGCACCTTCAAGGTTTACCTGCCGGCGCACGAGGCGGGCGAAGGGCCGGTCGCGGACCACCATGGCGTGGGGCCCCTGCCGCGGGGCAACGGCGAGCTGATCCTGGTCGTGGACGACGAGGCCTCCGTCCTCGATATAACCAAGCAGACCCTGCTGGCCTTCGGCTACCGCGTGGTGAGCGCCGAGGACGGCGCCCAAGCGATCAGCTGCTACGCCCTGCAACGCGACGAGATCGCGCTGGTCCTCACCGACATGATGATGCCAGTGATGGACGGCGCGACCCTCATTCTCGCTCTCCAGCGCATCAATCCCCGGGTCCGCATCATCGCCGCGAGCGGCCTGAAAGCCAACCAGGATGTCGTCCGCGCAAGCAGCGCCGGGGTGAAACACTTTCTGCCCAAGCCCTACTCGGCCGACGTGCTCCTGCAGCTGATCAACCAGGTCCTTCGCCATGGAGGCAGCCGGCCGCCGCACTGACCGGCCGGGTGGCGGCGTCGATGGTTCAGACCGCCGCCGGCCGGAACACCACCGTGGCCGTCGTGCCGGCGCCGGGTTCGCTGGCCAGGGAAAAATCGGCGCCGCACCGGGTCGCGAGCTTTTGCACGAGCACCAGCCCGAGCCCGAGGCCCTGTTGCTCGTGTTTCTTGCGGTCGAACTGCCGGAAGGCCCCGATCCGCCGGATCTGGTCGAGCGTCATGCCCCGGCCCCGGTCCGTGACCTGCAGGCGGCCCGTCGCCTCGAGCCGCACGGTGATGGGCGTGCCCGGCCGGGAGAAACTGCAGGCGTTGTCCACCAGTTCCTCGGTCAGCGTGATCAGGTCGGCGGCCTGCGCCGTGATCGTGCAGGCGGCCGCCCGCACCGTGAGATCGGCCTCGCGCTGGTGGCGCCGGGCGGCCGTCGTGGCGCCGTTGGTGACGGCCGCGGGCGGATCGTCGCCCCCGAGCACCGGCAGGATTTCCTCCGGGGCGGCGCCCGTTTGCAGGTCGAGGACCAGGAGGTAGTTTTTCAGGGTCCGTTGGAGCCGCCAGCCGGACTTCTCGATGTCGGCGAGCAGTTCCATGATCTCCGCGGGGGACAGCCGCGGGAGGTCTTCGCGCAGGGCCGCGGTCAGGCCCAGGATGCCGGCCAGCGGGGTGAACAGCTCGTGCGGCAGCGAGGATCGCAGGCTGG
>JALHNN010000312.1 GCA_022843505.1 Sulfuritalea sp. | reverse complement strand
CCGCAGGCGCGGCGGCGGCCGGAGCGGCCACCGGCGCGGGCAGCAGGGCGGCGCATTCGGGGGTGACATCGACCTTCTTGGCGCCGCCCAGGTTGACCGCCAGGCCGGCGGCGCAGTTGGCGCCGTCGATGGCCAGGGCGCGGTCCAGCGTCGCCAGTGCCGCCTCGTGATTCGTGCCGTGGGCGACCTGTCCGATCAGTCCCAGCCCGACCAGACCCGCCGCACGCGCGTCCGGCTTGCCGGTCTTGGCGCGACTGGCGGCTTCGAGGATGGGCGCCAATTGCGGCTCCACGGTTGCCAGCAGAACCTTCAGCTTTGCGGCCTCGGCACGCTCCTGCTCGAGCGCGGCGATCCTGGCCGTGGCGGCCTTGAGCGCATCCTCGCCCTTCTTGCGCTGGGCCTGGGCATCCTGCTGCGCCTTGGCGGCATTGGCCTGCGCATCGTTCAAGGCGGCCTCAAGGTCGCTGCTCTGGCCGGAAAACATGGCGGCGAGCGCCGCGAACACCAGCGCCACAACACCCAGCACCACCGGCAGGAAACGCCCGGCCTTGCCCTGCATCTGCTTCATGTCCATTTGTGGAATGCCCTCTCTGAAATAAGGAAGCGAAACGGGCCAATTCTATCGTCGCCGGCGTCGAGTTGTGTGGCCAACGGCAAGGCCCGCCGAAATGCCGGTGGTACGGCGGCCCAACCGGCGGCGCATGAGATGATTGGCCTGCGGACGGTTCCCGCGGCGGAACTCCCGGGTCGCAGAATGGCCTGAACCGACAGACTCTTGCTGACATCCAGGATCATGCGAAAAAGAAAGTGCACCTGCGGCGCGGAATCCCATGTCCGGCGCCGTACCCGAAGCACCGCAAATGGCGGCGAGGAGGTCTTCTACCAGGTGGTCTGCCCCGTCTGCGGACAGACCGGACCGGAGGTTTCGGCAACGGGCAAGGACGAGGCGGCGGCGAGCGTCGAGGCCATCGCCGCCTGGAACGAGATGATCGCCCGCCTGCGGCCGCTCGAGGACTGAATCGGAGCCGTGATGCCGATGCTCAGGATGGACACCAGGGGCGGGGCAGGTTGCGAACGCCGCGACGTCAACGCAACGCAAGCCGATACGCCATGACCCCGCCGCTCTCCGGCACGGGCTTCCGCCGCCGCGCCTACGCCAACCCGCGGCAATTCCTCCGTGACCTCGGGCAGCTGGCCTCGCGCATCGGCACGGTGCTGGCGCTCTCGCTGCCGGGAGGAATATCCGCCGGCTTTCGCGAGCGCCTGATGCTGGTGGTCACCGCCGTCAATCGCTGCCGGCATTGCGCCTACGGCCACGAGATCATGGCGCGCCGCGCCGGCCTTTCCGGGACTGAAATCGCCGCCCTGCTGGCGCTGGACCTGGCGCACTGTCCCGAACATGAGCTGCCGGCGCTGCGCCATGCGATCCACTTCGCGGAGCGTGACGGCCAGGCATCGCCCGAGGCCATGGCCTTGCTGGAAGCGACCTATGGCGCGGCGACGGCACGCCAGATCGGCACCGCCTGCCTGCTGATCCAGGCCGGCAATCGCGTCGGCAATACCTGGGACCTGCTGTTGAGCCGACTGTCGCGCGGCCGCCTGGGCCTCCTGCCCGAGGAACGCTGAGCGACACCGGCGGCGGCCTGGCGCCGCGGCTTCGGCCAGGGATATTCCGTCCTGCGCCGAGCGTGACGGCGCGTGCGGCGGAAGTTTGCTTGAGACTGTAAGGATTGCCTGCCCCGCCCGACTCCTGCAGCAGCAGGGCGGTTTTCGCGCCTGCACGAAGCAAACCCGACACCACAAGGAGATCCCCATGAACAAAACCCTGTCCGCTGCTTCCCTCGCCATTGCCTTTGGCGCCGCCATGAGCATGGCCGCCGCCCCGATCCATGCCGCCTCCCACGGCGGCGCCATGAAGGCCGAGACGGAAAAGTGCTACGGCGTCGCCATGAAGGGCAAGAACGACTGCAAGGCGGGTGCCGGCACCACCTGCGCCGGCACCTCGAAAATGGATCACCAGGGCAATGCCTGGTCCATGGTGCCCAAGGGCACCTGCGAGAAGACCATGTCCAAGACCTCGCCCACCGGCAACGGCCAGCTCATGGAATTCAAGGAGAAGAAGGCCTGATCCGGCGCAACGCCGCGGAGCGCCAACGTGATCCTGGGCAGTACGCCAAACCGACGCGCCGCCGCGGCGCGACCGCGATCCCTGCCCGCCAGGGCGGGGATCGGCCTCAAGCCCGAGCATTTTCGCGACATCCTCGACACGGCGCCGGATCTCGGCTTCTTCGAGATCCATGCCGAGAACTACATGGTGGACGGCGGTGCCTTCCACCACTACCTGACGCGCATCCGCGAGCGCTACGCCCTGTCCATCCACGGCGTCGGCCTGTCGATCGGCGGCGAAGGGCCGCTTGACGAGGCGCACCTCGACCGGCTCGCCACGCTGCTCGGCCGCTACCAGCCCGAGTCCTTTTCCGAGCACCTGGCCTGGTCCAGCCACGGCGGCGCCTTCCTCAACGACCTGCTGCCCGCACCCTACGACGCCGCCACGCTGGCCCGCGTCTGCGAGCACATCGACCGCGTGCAGGAGCGCCTCGGGCGCCGCATGCTGCTGGAAAACCCGGCCACCTATGTCGAATTCGCCGCCTCGACCATGGCCGAGGCGGAGTTCATCACCCAGGTGGTGCGGCGCAGCGGTTGCGGCCTGCTGCTCGACGTGAACAACGTCCATGTCTCCTGCACCAACCACGGTCGGGATGCGCGCGACTACATCGATGCGCTGCCGCTCTACGCCGTCGGCCAGGTCCATCTCGCCGGCTTTGCCGAGGACACGGACGCCGCGGGCGCGCCGCTGCTGATCGACAGCCACGGCGCGCCGGTTGCCGAAGCCGTCTGGGCGCTGTATTGCGACGCGCTGGACCGGGTCGGACCGATGCCGACGCTGATCGAGCGCGACAACGATATCCCGGCGCTGCCGGTGCTGCTGGCCGAGGCGCGTCATGCGGATCGCATCCTGGAGCGCCTGCTGCCCATCGCGCGCGGGGCCGCGGCGTGAGCGGCCTGGCCGCCTTCGCCGAAGCCCTGCTGGCGGACGACGCCCCCTGCCCGCCTGGCCTCGTGACCTGGAACGGCTCCGCGCCCGACAAGCGCTTCGCCGTGTATCGCAACAACGTCATCGTCGGCCTGGTCGACGCGCTGGCCGACAGCTTTCCGGTGACCCGGGCGCTGGTCGGCGAAGAGTTCTTTCACGCCATGGCGCGCGAGTTCCTGCGCCGCTCGCCGCCGCGCTCCCCGGTGCTGGCGCTCTACGGCGAAGGCTTTGCCGAGTTCATCGCGGGCTTTCCGCCGGCGGCAGCGCTGCCGTATCTGGCCGACATGGCGCGCCTGGAACTGCGGCGCGTGCAGGCCTGGCATGCCGCCGATGCCGATGCCATCACGCCGGCGGATATCGCCGCCGTACTCGCCGACGCGGAGAACCTACCGGCCGCACGCTTCACGCTGCACCCCGCGCTGTTTCTGCTGGTGTCGGCCCACGCCGTGGTCTCGCTGTGGGCGGCACACCAGGCGGAATCGGTGGCGGCGGCGCTGGCCGCGGTGAATCCGGCGCAGGCCGAAACGGCCCTGCTCTGCCGCAGGGACCTGGAGGTGGAGATCTACCGCATCGAAGCGGGCACCACAGCTTTCATCGGTCGGTTGCAGCAGGGCCAAGCCTTTGGTATGGCCGTGGAGCAGGCGCTGCAGGCCGACGACGATTTCGACCCGGCGGCGGCGCTGGCCCTGCTGCTGCGGGCCGGCGCCATTACCCACATCACCATTCCGAGGAGATCCGACCCATGAACACACTGACATCCTCCGCCGCCACAGCGGGGGCGGCATCGCCGCCGGCCGCGCTGGCGCGGCACGCCATCGCCCTGCTGAGTCGTGTCCCGGATACGCTGATCGCGCTGCTGGGGCGCTTTTCGATCGCCGCGGTGTTCTGGAAATCGGGACAGACCAAGGTGCAGGGCTTCGCCATCGACATCGTCAGCGGCGAGTTCCAGTTCGGCATGCCGCGGCTGTCCGACTCGGTGGTGGCCCTGTTCCGCGACGAGTACAAGCTGCCGCTGGTGCCCCCCGAGATCGCCGCGCCCATGGCGGCCTTCGCCGAACACCTGTTCCCGCTGCTGATAGTGATCGGGCTGGCCACGCGCTTTTCGGCGCTGGCGCTGCTGGTGATGACGGCGACGATACAACTGCTGGTATATCCCGATGCCTGGCCGACGCATGGTGTCTGGGCGGCCGTGCTGCTGTTCCTGAT
>JALHNN010000311.1 GCA_022843505.1 Sulfuritalea sp. | reverse complement strand
GCTCGCCACCGAGCGCATGATGCGCGCCGCCCAGGTACGCGGCCTGGCGCGCATGATCGTGGTGAACAAGATCGATGCCGACAACGTCGACCTGCCGGAACTGGTGAACCAGATCCGCGAGCGCTTCGGCAAGGAATGCCTGCTGCTCGACCTGCCCGCCCACGGCCGCCAGGACGTGGTGGAAGTCCTGGAGCACGATGCCGGGGATGCCGATTTCGACTCGGTTGCCCACGCCCACCGCGAACTGATCGACCAGCTGGTCGAGGAGGACGAATCGCTGCTGGCGCAGTATCTCGACGACGGCAAGGATCCGAGCGCCGCCGACCTCCATGCGCCCTTCGAGAAGGCCCTGCGTTCCGGCCACCTGATCCCCATCCTGTTCACCTCGGCGCGTACCGGCGCCGGGATCGGCGAACTGCTGCACGTGCTGGCCTCGCTGGCCCCCAATCCCACCGAGGGCAACCCGCCGCCCTTCTACAAGGGCGAACCGGGGGGCGAGACGGAGGCCTTCGCCGCGGTACCCGACGCGACAAAGCACGTGCTGGCGCATGTCTTCAAGGTCATCGCCGATCCCTACATGGGCAAGGTCGGCGTCTTCCGCGTGCACCAGGGCACGATGAGGAAGGACAGCCAGCTTTTCGTCGGCGACGGCAAGAAGCCCTTCAAGGCCGGCCATCTTTACCAGTTGCAGGGTAAGGACTACATCGAGGTCGACGAACTGCTGCCGGGCGACATCGGCGCCATCGCCAAGATCGAGGAAATCGAGTTCGACGCCGTGCTGCACGACTCGCACGACGAGGACCACATCCACCTGAAGCCGCTCGAATTCCCCAGGCCGATGCAGGGCCTGGCGGTGGAGACCAAGCGCAAGGGCGACGAGCAGCGCCTGTTCGACATCCTGCACAAGCTGGAACTGGAAGATCCCTGCTTCGAGGTCGAGCGCCATCCGACCACCCACGAGACCGTGATCCGCGGCCTCGGCGAAATGCACCTGCGCTACAAGCTGGAAAAGATGGCGAGCCAGTTCAAGCTCGAACTCGATACCAAGCCGCCGCTGATTCCCTATCGCGAAACCATCACCGGTAACGCCGAGGGCCATTGCCGGCACAAGAAGCAGTCGGGCGGCGCCGGGCAGTTCGGCGAGGTGTACCTGAAGGTCGAGCCGCTGGAGCGCGGCGCCGGCTTCGAGTTCGTCGATCGCGTCAAGGGCGGCGTGATTCCGGGCGTATTCATGGCTTCGGTCGAGAAGGGCGTGCGCCAGGCGCTGGCCGATGGCGTGATCGCCGGCTTCCCAGCCCAGGATATCCGCGTCATCGTCTATGACGGCAAGACCCATGCGGTGGATGGCAAGGACGTGGCCTTCGTCACCGCCGGGCGCAAGGCCACCATCGAGGCCATCCGCGCGGCGAATCCGATCGTCCTCGAGCCCATCGTCAATATCGAGATCGTCGCCCCCGAGGCGGCGATCGGCGACCTTACCGGCGACCTCTCGAGCCGGCGCGGCCATATCACCGGCACCAATCCGCGTCCGGGCAACACGGCCTCGATCACCGGCGAAGTGCCGCTGGCCGAGATCACCGACTACGCCTCGCGCCTGAAGTCGCTGACCGGCGGCCAGGGCGCCTACAGCATTGAGTTCGCGCGCCACGCGCAGGTGCCGCCCCAGGTGCAGCAGAAGCTCGCAGCAGCCTTCCGGCCGATGGAAGAGGAAGAGTGAGCGCTTCCATGGCTTGCGTTGCGGGGAATTGCGGCGTACGCTTCGTGCCGTGATTGCCCGCTTTGCCCGCTTCCTGCTGATGTTCGCCGCGCTCTGGCTGCCCGTGCAGACCATGGCCGGCTTGCGCATGCCGCTGTGCCAGCATGGTGAGGACCGGAGCACGGTCGTCACCATGCACGACGGCGACGAGGCCTCGGCCATGCCCTGCCACGAGGCCGAGACCGAGGTCGACCTCCACGCCGGGCATCAGGATGGTTGCGACAACTGCGGCGTTTGCCACCTTGCGAGCGCCGGCTTCCTGCCCAGCGCGGACGTTGCCACCGGCCTGTTGCCCGCCGGTCGCGATTACGCGCTGCCGGCGACCGTGGCACCGCGCAGCCACATCGCCGAACCGCCGCAACACCCTCCCAGAAACCCTGCCTGACCATCCTCAGGTTGGTGCCCGTGCTTCGCTCGGGTGCCGCGTCGCATCGTTTTCGGGAGTACCAAAATGACCGTTATTGCCCGCTTCCTTGCCGTCCTGGCAAGCCTGCTGTTCGCTTCGTTCTCCGTCCTGGCCCAGGCCCATGATGGCCACCTGCCGCAGTCCGACGGCGTGATCAAGAAAATCGACGGCGCCAAGGGCAAGGTGTCGATCGCCCATGGCGAGATCGCCAACCTCAAGATGCCGCCCATGACCATGAGCTTCAAGGCCAAGGATCCGGCCATGCTGAAGGGCTTCAAGGAAGGCGACAAGGTCCGCTTCCGTGCCGCCGAGGTCAAGGGCGACCTGACCGTCGTCAGCATCGACGCCGCGAAGTAGGGCCGTGGGCACCCCACTGGCGCTGCTGGCGGCCCTGGCCGCCGCGGCGAGCATGCACGTCCAGGCGCAGGAGCAACTGATCGGCGGCCGCGTCGAGGGGCTGCTCGAGTTCGCCCGCGAGCGCCATCCCGAGTTCGCTGCCCTGCGGGCCGATGTCGAGTCGGCCGCGACGCGTATCGAGCCGGCGGCGGCGCTGCCGGATCCGGTGCTGCGTGCCGAGCTGCGCGACGTCACCAACGAGGGGCTGGACGCCAGCCCCAACCTCCTGCCGCCACGGATCGGCGGCGCGCGCTACACCTACAGCCAGACCCTGCCCTGGGCCGGCAAGCGGGACCTGCGCCGCGATGTCGCCGCCACCGCCGTGGACGAGGCGCGCGCCCGGCTGCGCTCGGGCTGGATGGAGCTGGCGACGCGGATCAAGACCACCTACGCCACGCACCACGTGCATTCGATTAGCCTGCGCCACCTGCGCGAAAGCGTGGACCTGATGCGCCGCGTGGCCGAGATCGCCCGCGCCCGTTATGCCGGCGGACTGGGCGGGCAGCAGGACGTGCTGCGGGCCCAGACCGAGATCGTCGCCATGGAAACCGACCTGGCGATGCTGGAGGGCGACAGTGCCCAGGCCAGCGCGCGCATCCGGGCGCTGATCGGCCGCCCCGACAACGTCAAGCTGCGCCCGCCGGAAAACCTGCGTGTCCTGCCGCCGGCCGCCAAGCTTGAGCTCAAGGCATTGGAGGACCGGGTACGGGCCAACAGCCCGCTGCTCGCCGCCGAGGACGCCCGCATCGCCGGTGCGGAAAAAGGGCGCGAACTGGCCGCGCTCAACGGCTATCCCGATGTCACGCTGGGCGTGTCGCCGACCCAGGTGCGCAATCGCGTGGCGCAATGGGAGCTGATGTTCGAGATCAACATCCCCTTGCAGCAGGACCGGCGCAGCGCGGAGCGGCGCGAGGCCGAACTGCGCCTGGAAACCGCGCGCCTGCGCCGCCAGGATGCGCTGAACCAGTCGCTGGCAGCGGTGGCGGAAGCGCTTGCGGGCCTGCAGGTGGCGCAGCGGCTGGAGGGGCTGGTCACCAGCAGCCTGCTGCCACAGGCCGAACTCAACCTCAATGCCGCGCTCGCCGCGTACGAAAACGGACGCGGCGAATTTGCCATGGTGCTCGATGCCGAGCGCCAGCTGCGCCGCGCCCGCATCGACCTGGTCAAGGCGCGCGGCGACCAGCAGATCCGGCTCGCCGAAATCGAGAAAGTGCTCGGAGAAGAACTATGAACATGCGTTATCTGGGCGTGGCCCTTGCGGTACTCGCGGCACTGGGTGCCGGCTACTTTGCGGGCAGGTCGAAAGTTCCCTTAGGGACGCAAGGCGCTGGCGCCGGCGACACGGCGGCCACCACGCCGGCGGCACCGGCCGCAGCCGGCATGGCCGGCGATGCCGGGCAGAAGCCGCGCAAGCTGCTCTACTACCGCAACCCGATGGGCCTGCCCGACACCTCTGCCTCGCCGAAGAAGGATTCCATGGGCATGGACTACATCGCCGTCTACGAAGGCGAGGACGAGCCCTCGGGCGCTTCCGGCGAGGTGAAGATCAGCACCGAGAAGGTGCAGAAGCTGGGGGTCAAGACCGAGGCCGCCGCCGTGCGCGAGCTGGCCCGCCAGGTGACGGCGGCGGGTCGGGTGGAGATCGACGAGCGACGCCTGCATACCGTGAGCGCCAAGTTCGAAGGCTGGGTCGAGCGCCTGCATGTCAATGCCACCGGCCAGCCGGTGGGCAAGGGGCAGGCGC
>JALHNN010000310.1 GCA_022843505.1 Sulfuritalea sp. | reverse complement strand
ACCGGCGCCAGGATCACCGGCGGGAAGCCGGCGCGATTGACGGCGTCGGAAATGGTTTCCCTGGCATAGGGGAAGAGGATGTTGGGGCAGGCCACGGCGAGGATCGGGTCCATGTCCTGTTCCGGCACGTTGCGGATCTGGAAGATGCCGGCCTTGACCACCTCGACCAGGAAAAAGGCCTTTTCGCCCTCGCTGGCATTGACCGTGATGGTCAGCGCAACTTCGAACAGCCCGTCGCCGACGGCCTTCGCCCCGGTCTGGATCTGCACCTCGATGCCGGGCGTTTCGCGCTCCAGGAATATCTGCGGGGCATTCGGCACCTCGATGGACAAATCCCTGACGTAGATCTTTTCGATGCTGAATACCGGCTGCTCGTCGCTCATGATGGATGGGTGGTGTGGGAAAAAGGTTAGGCGCCGCCGCGGGGCGGCTCAGGCGGCGAGCAGCGGATCGAGCTTGCCCTGGTGCTCGAGCTCGTACAGATCGTCGCAGCCGCCGACATGGGTGTCGCCGATGTAGATCTGCGGCACGGTGCGGCGGCCGGTGCGTTCCATCATCTCTTCGCGTCGCGCGGGATCGAGATCGACGCGCACCTTCTCGATTTCCTTGACACCCTTGCGCGTCAGAAGCTGCTCGGCGCGCACGCAGAAGGGGCAGACGGCGGTGGAATACATCAGGACCTTGGCCATGGCAGCTCCGCTAGTTCTTGGTAGTCAGGGGCAGGCTGGCGTCGCGCCAGGCGGAAACGCCGCCGCCGAGGCTGAAGACCTTGTTGAAGCCGTGCTTCTTGAGGTTGCCGCAAGCCGAGGCCGAGCGGTTGCCCGTGGCGCAGACGACGATGATCGGCTTTTCCTTGAACTTTTCCAGCTCGGAAAGGCGGTTCTCCAGCTGGCCGAGCGTGATGTGGCGGGCACCGCCGATGTGGCCGCTGCCCCATTCGCTGGTCTCGCGCACGTCGAGCACCACGGCGTCCTCGCGATTCATCAGCAGCGTGGCTTCGGCCGGCGTCAGGTGGGCCACGGTGCCGCCGGCAATCAGGGGCCAGAGCAGCATGCCGCCGCTGACCGCCGCCAGCGCCACCCAAACGATGTTCTCCTGCACGAATTCCATTTAGATCATTCCTATTTTGCCGGTTCGCCGCAGAACACCTCGCGCATCAGGGCGATCAGTTGCAGGGTGCGCTCGTCGGCAATGCGGTAGTAAACGCGGTTTGCGTCCTTGCGCGTCTGCAGCACGCCCTTGTCGCGCAGTATGGCCAGGTGCTGGGAGATGTTGCTTTGCGAGGTGCCGACGGCGTCGACGATGTCCTGCACGCAGGTCTCGTCGCCGCCGACCACGCAGAGAATCTTCAGTCGCAGCGGATGGGAGATCGCCTTCAGCGCGCGCGCCGCGGTTTCGATGTGCTCCTGCTTGCCGATCAGGTCGTGGATTGCCTGCATGCCCTGCTACCCAGAATGGCCGGTAATCCGGCGCGATGAGGCGATATTATAGAATATCGACTCCTACCTGCATCAAGGCTGCAATCATGTACAAAATCGTCCTCCTTCGCCATGGCGAATCCACCTGGAACCAGGAAAACCGCTTCACCGGGTGGACCGACGTCGGACTCACCGAAAAGGGCATGGCCGAAGCCATCGCCGCCGGCCAGCTGCTGAAGAAGGAAGGTTACGAGTTCGACATCGCCTACACCTCGGTGTTGCGCCGCGCGATAAAGACCCTATGGACGGTGCTGGAACAGATGGACCGCATGTGGATTCCGGTGCAGCACTCGTGGCGCCTCAACGAGCGCCACTACGGCGCCCTGCAGGGCCTCAACAAGGCCGAGACCGCCGCCAAGTTCGGCGACGAGCAGGTGCTGGTCTGGCGCCGCGCCTACGACACGCCACCGCCGGCCCTGGACGAGAACGACCCGCGCTACGAGATCCGCGATCCGCGCTATGCCGGCCTCAAGCCCGGCGAATGCCCGCGCACCGAATGCCTCAAGGACACCGTCGCCCGCGTGCTGCCCTACTGGAACGAGGTCATCGCACCGACCATCCGCTCGGGCAAGCGCGTCGTCATCGCCGCGCACGGCAACAGCATCCGCGCCATGATCAAGTACCTGGACAAGGTCTCGGATGCCGACATCGTCGGCCTCAACATCCCCACCGCCCAGCCCCTCGTGTACGAGCTCGATGCCGAGCTGAAGCCGATCCGCAACTATTACCTCGGCGACCAGGAAGCGATCAAGGCGGCGATGCAGGCGGTGGCCAACCAGGGCAAGGCGAAGGCCTGACGCCGCCCGGCCCGACGTGAACCCGAGGCCGCAGGGCGCTCTCAGCCATCGGGTAGCCTGCTTCGCGATCGGGATGGCGCTGGCCCTCGGCGTCGTGCCCGCGTTCGGCGCCAGCGTCGAACGGAAAAAAGAGGAACTGCAGGACCTCAAGGCCCGCATCGAATCCCTGCGCCGCGAGATGTCGGCGGCCGAGGAGTCCAAGGCCTCCGCCGCCGACCAGTTGCGCGAAGCGGAATCGTCGATCTCCACCGTCAATCGCCGGCTGCATGAATTGGCCGGCGAGAGCGCGAGCCTCAAGGCCGAACTGGCCGAACTCGACGCCCAGGGCCAGCGCCTCGACCGCCAGGGCGGAGCGCAGCAGGATCAACTGGCACGGGTGCTCAACCGGCAATTCGTCGGCGGCGATTCCGAGGCTCTGAAACTCCTGCTTTCCGGCCATGACCCCAACCAGGCGGCGCGGGACCGGTATTTCCTTACCCAGCTGGCGCGCGCCAAGGCCGAACTGATCCAGCGCCTGCGTGCCGCCGCAGAGGAGAAACGGCGGCTCGCCGAAACCGTGCGCGAGCGGCAGGCCCAGCTTGCCGCCGTCGAGCGCCAGCAGCAGGAGAACCGGGCCCAATTGCTGGAACGCAAGAAGCAGCGGCAGACGCGGCTGGCGGCCATCGCCGACCGCCTCAAGGCGCAGCGCCGTGAAATCGATAGCCTGCGCCGCGACGAACAGCGGCTCGGCCGCCTGATCGAAGGGCTGACCCGCATCGCCGCCGCCAGGAAGCCCAAGGCAGGCGGCGCCCCCAAGGGCGGCGGCCGGCCCTCGCCGAAGCTCAAGAACCACGACCCCGGAAATGTCGGCGGCGCCTTTGCGGCGCTACGCGGACGCCTGCGACTGCCCGTCAAGGGCATCATCGCCGGCCGCTTCGGCACCCCGCGCCCGGAAGGCGGCGCGGTCTGGAAAGGCCTTTTCATCCGCGCGGCCGAAGGCGCGGAAGTCAAGGCCGTGGCCGAAGGCACGGTGGTGTTCTCGGACTGGCTGCGCGGCTTCGGCAACCTGCTGGTGATCGACCACGGCGACGACTTCCTCTCGGTCTATGGCAACAACGAGTCCTTGCTCGCCGCGGTGGGTGCCGGGGTCAAGAACGGACAATCCGTCGCCACCGTGGGAAACAGCGGTGGCAACCCGGAGTCGGGTTTATACTTTGAGCTTAGGCACCGGGGCCTGGCCTTCGATCCCATGAAGTGGTCGGTCGGCCCCTGAGTCCGCAATATTCCCGCCGTCGCGCAATTGGAGTCCCTATGAGCAGCAAGTTGCAACAACTCGGTCTCGTGGCTACCGGCCTGGTGGCGGGCGTCTTCCTGAGCCTCAATTTCTCCGCCAGCGCCAACAAGGAAGCCGCCTCCGCGCTGCCGATCGAGGAACTGCGCAGCTTCGCCGACGTGTACAGCGCGATCAAGCAGGGCTATGTCGAGCCGGTCGAGGACAAGAAGCTGATCACCCACGCCATCAGCGGCATGCTGGCCAACCTGGATCCCCACTCGGCCTACCTCGAAGCCACGGAGGCGGTTGTTTCACCGTCTGCACTCGGATTTCCGAAGTCGACCCGTCTGACCTGGATGAGTTTCGCCTCGGCGCAGACGGGGCGCCACATGCTCGAGCGCTTTGCGATTCCGTTGGCTGAGTACGATGCACTCTGGCTTGGCGATGGGGGCAACAACTACACCTTCGGTGCGGAGCCGGTCCGGGAGTTTGCCAACGAATTCCGCCTATTGCCCGCCATCCGCTTCGATGCGCGTCCGGACGCCCGTGATCCGGCTGCAGTCTGGACATCTTCGCAGAAGGATGCATACTGGTTTTACGTGGTGAATCGAGAGCGTTATCCAGTCCAGGTCAACATCCGGCTGTCTGGCACGAACGCCGTCGAACGGGTTGTACAAGGGAAGTCCCTTTCGCTTGCCGGTGACCTGCTCCAGATCGAACTCGAGCCCTATGGGCTGGCGGTGTTTCGCGCAAAGCCAACGGCAAGAATAGGCAAGG
>JALHNN010000309.1 GCA_022843505.1 Sulfuritalea sp. | reverse complement strand
TCGCTCGAGACCCTGCAGCTCAACCTCGGCTACCGCTGCAACCAGAGCTGCCTGCACTGCCACGTCAATGCCGGGCCGAAGCGCACCGAGGAAATGACCGCCGAGACGGTGGACGCGGTGATCGGCTTCCTCGCCGCCAATCCGGGCGTGCGCAGCATCGACCTGACCGGCGGCGCGCCCGAGCTGAATTCGCAGTTCCGCCGCCTGGTCGTGGCGGCGCGGGAACGCGGCCTGCGTGTGATCGACCGCTGCAACCTGACCATCCTCGAGGAGCCGGGCTTTGACGACCTGGCGGACTTCCTCGCCGCGCATCACGTCGAGATCGTTGCATCGCTGCCCTGCTACCTGGAGGAAAACGTCGACCGCCAGCGCGGCAGCGGCGTGTTCGAAACCAGCCTGCGCGCACTGCGCCGGCTGAACGCCCTTGGCTATGGCCGCGAGGACAGCGACCTGCTGCTGAACCTGGTCTACAACCCGCAGGGCCCCAGCCTACCCCCGCCCCAGGCCGCCTTGCAGGCGGACTACAAGCGCCACTTGGGCGAGCGCTACGGCGTGGTCTTCAACGAACTGTTCACCCTCGCCAACATGCCGATCCAGCGCTTCGGCAGCATGTTGATCTCCAAGGGGCAATTCAACGCCTACCTGAACACCCTGCGCCAGGCCCACCGCGATGCCAACCTCGAGGGCGTGATGTGCCGCCGCCTGGTCAGCATCGATTGGCAGGGCTATCTCTACGACTGCGACTTCAACCAGCAGCTGGGGCTGGCGATGAAGGACGGCGCCGGCGGCCGCCTGCACATCACCCGGGCAGCGGCGATCGCCATCGACGAGACGCCGATCCAGGTTGCCGAGCACTGCTATGGCTGCACCGCGGGACAGGGCTCGAGCTGCGGTGGCGCGCTGGGCCACGACATTGCCGCGGCGCCGAGCTGCGGCGTCTGAGGGGACAGGCCATGACGGAAAAACTCGGCGGCATCGAGGCCTGCGTCTTCGACGCCTACGGCACGCTGTTCGACTTCAACACGGCGGCGGCAGGCGCGCGCGACGAGCTGGGGCCCGACTGGCAGAAGCTCTCCGAGCTGTGGCGCCTGAAGCAGCTGCAATACACCTGGTTGCGCGGCCTGGCCGGCCACCACGCCGAGTTCTGGCAGGTCACCGGCGATGCGCTCGACTTCTCCCTGGCGCAACTGGGGATAGCGCGCCCCGGTCTGCGCGAACGCCTGATGCAGCTCTACCTGCGGCTCGGCGCCTTTCCCGAGGTGCCGGCGATGCTGGAGACCTTGAAGCAGCGCGGCATCAGGCTGGCGATCCTGTCCAACGGCAGCCCGCCGATGCTGGACGCGATGGTGCGCAACTCCGGGCTGGAAAATGCCTTCGACGCCGTGCTCTCGGTCGAGGAGGTCGGCGTCTTCAAGCCGCATCCCTCGGTCTATGGGCTCGCCGCGCAACGCCTGACGCTGGCGCCCGAACGCATCTGCTTCCTCTCGTCGAACGGCTGGGATGCCTATTCGGCCAAGGCTTTCGGCTTCCGCGTGCTGTGGTGCAACCGCTACGGCCAGCCGCCGGAACGGATTCCGGCAACGCCCGACGGCGAGATCGGCGACCTGTCGCTGCTGCCCGACCTGCTGGCCTGAGCGAACGCCCGCTCAGCGGCCGGCGGCCTTCTGCGCGGCGGCATTGCCCATGATGTTGGCCATGTCGCGCGATGCCTGGGTGTTGGCATTCTTCTCGGCTTCCTGGCGCCACTTTTCCTCGCGCGCCAGTTGCTGCTGGTAGTTCTTTTCACGTTCCTCGCGAAAGCGCTCTTCGCGCGCCCTGGCCTCCTCGCCCACCTTGTCCTGGGCGTCGAGTTCGCGCTGCTGAATCGCCTCCGACGACTCCACCGCCCTGCGCATGAGTTCCGATGTCTTGGGAATCGCCTCGGCGCGGCGACGGATTTCCTCGGCGCGCGCCTGGGCTTCGAGCCGCTTCATCTCGCGCTCCGCGTTCTCTTTCATGAAGTTCAGGCCCAGCCATGCCATGCCCAGCAGCAGCAGGCCGAAAATGCCCACGGTGACCGGCAACAGCCACGGCGAACGACCGGCACGCGGCATCGCAACGGGCTCGATCACCAGCGGCGGCGGCTTGGGCTTGCGCAACTGGTCCAGCAACTGGCGATCGAAGGCTTCGCGCGACTCGGGGCGGCCCAGTATTTCGATGGCATAGCGCAGCTCGGCATCGGGCTGCGCGCCAGCGGCGGAGACTTTCGCCACGGCCTCGGCGATTGCCGCGTCGCTGGCATCCGCGGCCAGCCCCAGTACCGTGTAGAGCGAATTCTTCTGCTGCAACGCCAGCTGGCGACGCAATTCGCCGCGCAGGATCTGCAGGTCCGAGCCCTGGTTGTTCACGTTCATGCCCCGCCTCCCGATGGCGTCAATCCGGTCCCCAATGTATCCGAATCGGATACCCCCGGCAATGCCGTGGAATCAATAGCTGCCGGTGGAGTCCCACATTTCGGGCAGGAAGCGCACCACCCGGTTGCGCCCGCCGGTCTTGGCCTTGTACAGCGCGACGTCGGCGAACTTGACGACCTGCCAGAAGGTGTCGGCGTCCGTCGGAAACTCGGACGCACCGATGGAAATGGTCTTCTGCAGGATGCCGCTGGGCAGCGGGATCTTGGTCGCCTCAACCTCGGCACGGATCTTCTCGGCGACCTTCAGCGCCGGCTCGATGCCGGTGTCGGTGAGCACCAGGAGGAACTCCTCGCCGCCATAGCGCACCGCCATGTCGGAACTGCGCACGCTGCGCTGCAGGATGTCGGCCAGGGTCTTGATCACCTTGTCGCCGGCCTCGTGGCCATGGGTGTCGTTCACCTGCTTGAAGAAATCGAGGTCGAGCATCAGCACGGAGAAGGGACTCTTGCGCCGCTGCGCGCTGCCGACCAGGGCGCCGACGTAGTCTTCGAGGAAGCGCCGGTTGTACAGCCCGGTCATCGGGTCGCGCAGCGAGTTCTCGCGCAGGTGCTCCATCAGCCGCTTGGCCTCCAGCACGGGGCCGGCCTCGCGCAGGTAGACGCTGACGAAGGGCACCAGGCGGCTGGCGAGGTCGCCCTCGTCGCGGCCGGCAACGATCTGCACCACGGCCCCGGCGGTGCCCGACTGGTTGATCGGCAGGCAGACGTGGCTGTCGCCTTCGACGCCGGGTCGGAACATGGTGCACAGACCCGGGAAGGCGACCGCATTGACCTCGTGGCCCGTGCGCCGGGCGCGGCAATAACCGGCCTCGACCATCACCTGCGGATCGCAGTAGCGGCAGGTCGCGCCCGGATCGCCATCGATCGACATTGCCGTCATGCGGTTCTTGCTCGAGGCGACCTCGTAGATCGAGAAGCGCTTGATGTCGTACTTGTTCCGCAGCATGTCGGCCAGGCGCTGGTAGATCTCGCCCTTGGTCTGGTCCTCCTCGATGGCCTGCTTGAACTGCGAGGCCTCGACCAGGTTTTCCACCAGTTCGGTGGTATGCACCAGCTGGTTGCCGCTTTCATTGGCGCGAAACCCCATCAGTTCGCCGACGCGGTTGCGGATGGTACTCACCTCGCGCTGCAGGAACTCCATGAGCCGGTTGATGTTCAGCGCGATGTCGCCGACCTCGTCGGAACTGTGCTGGCGCACCCGCCCGGAAAAATTGCCGCCGACGGCGTGCGAGGTGACTTCCTGCACGGCCTGCGCGGTCTCCGCCAGCGGCCGCATCAGGCGCCGCAACAGCGCCAGTGCGACCAGCGCCGCGACCAGCACGGCGAGGCTGACCAGGCCGACCCCCACGAGACCCTGGCGCCTGACCTCGGTAAAGGGGATGTCCACGGTCACCGTCCCCAGCACCGTTCCGGCCGCCACCTTGTGGCACTGCAGGCAGTTCGGCACGCCCTGGTCGGTGGCCACGTAGGGAATCACCGCATGGAAGGTCAATTCGTCGTTCGCCTCGACCAGGTCGAAGAGTTCCCTGCCGCTGACCAGAACCTGTTTGACGTCTTCCTCGGAGGCGCCCTCGTTTGCCAGCCCGGGGCCGAACTGGGCGATCACCGCCGGCCCGCGCGTGATCCGCACGTGGCTGACGCCGGGCACGCCGGCCAGGCGGGAAAGAAACTGCTGGCGCTTGCCGATGGTGCCGTTGATCATGCTTTCGGTCAGGCCGACCTTGACGGTTTCGGCCACCGAGCGGGCATGGCGCTCGGCCGTATAGAGTGAGAACTGCCGCAGGCTCAGGGCGGAGAGCGCGGTCAGCCCGGTGATGAGGACCGCAAGAATGATCGCCGAAACCAGCAGGATCTTGTCG
>JALHNN010000308.1 GCA_022843505.1 Sulfuritalea sp. | reverse complement strand
GCGATTTCCTGCGAGGCGATGCTGATGGCCTCGGTGGCCTCCTTGATGCGGCCGACCACTTCGCGCAGGCGCTCGATGGTCGTGTTGGTGTCGTCCTTCAACCGGCCGAAGATGCCGCCGTACTCGGCGTCGATCGTCTGCGTCAGGTCGCCGGCAGCGACGCGCTGCAGCACCCCGGCGACATCCGTGAGGCCGCTCTGCGTCACCTCCGACAGGCGATTGAGACCTTCCGACAGCTGCTTGAAGAAGCCTTCCTTGCCGTCCAGCGAAAGTCGCGTATTGAAATCACCGTGAAGGGCGCCATCGACCATGCCGGCGACCTCTTTTTCGATCCTGGCTTCGTCGGTCCGGTCGAGCCACTCTGCGACGGAGCCCAGGCGCTCGTTGTGCTCATTGATCACCGGGCTGGCGGAGACGCGCAGGAAGCGGTCGCTGATCTCCAGGTTGGCGACGTAGGTGCTGGTGAAGGACGACAGCAGCCTGGCCTGGTGCAAGGGGTTCTTGTGGAAGCTGTCGATGTTCACGCCGATCATCCGGTCGGCGTCGAAGTTGGGCAGCTGCTTGCGGATCGCCGGCTCGGCCCCCTTCAGGATCTTCTTCACCGCGTTGTTGGCGTAGATGATGGTGCGCTCGTTGTTCGCGATCATCACGCCGGTGGATACATTGTCCAGGGCGATCTTGATGCGCAGGTTCTCCGCCGCCTGGCGGCGCTCGGTTTCGATGCTGGCGAGCAAGCGGGATTGCATGGCCTGCAGCGCGGTCAGCAGGGTCGACATCTCGTTGCGGCCATCGGCAGCGATGTCGTTGTCAAGCTTGCCGTCGGCGATGGCGTTGGCCACCTCGACGGATCGGCGAAGGGGCAGGGTGATGCCGCGCGTGACCAGCAAGCCGACGCCGCCCATCAGCGCCAGCGCCAGCAGCCCGATGCCGAGGATCAGCTTGCGCTCCAGAGCAAAATCGCGCAGGCCTTCCTCGTAATCGCCCTTGCCTTCCTCGGTGATGAACTTGGTGTAGGCGTCCGCCGCTCCGGTGGCTTCGGCGTAGAGCGGGTTGATCTTGGTCAGGAGGATCCGGTTGGCTTCATCGAAGTTGCCGGCCAGCATGGCTTCGCGCGCAACATTGAGACCTTCGGCAACGTAGCGCGTCCGCGCCGCACCGTAGGCCTCGAACAGCTTCGTTTCCTCGGGATCCCCTGCATGTTTGGCCATTTCGGCGGCGATGGCGCTGATCTCGTCGCGATTCTTCAGCATCTGGTCGAGATGCCTGGCGATGGCGTGGTCGTGCAGCTTGACGTACTTGCCGGATGGGTCGTGCTGTAGCGCCAGCATGATCTGGGCGCGGTTGTCGCCCATCAGCCACTGGATGCGACCGATGCGCTCCGTGGTGACCAGGTTGTGGGAGTAGAGTTCCTCGATCGTGTTCAGCATGGTCGAGATGCCGCCGATGCCGATGGCGGCGATGCCGGCCAGTGCCGCGAAGGCAAAAGCGATGAGTACGGCGAGGCGCTGCCCAACGTGCAGGTTCTTCATTTTCAGGATTTCCTCAGGTCAGCGATTCGTCGACCAGCGCCATCTCTGAGGAGAGCATCAGGCGTTCGATGTCGACCACGATCAGCATGCGTTCATCGAGGGTACACAGGCCCTTGATGTAGCGGGTATCCACGCTCGCCGAAAATTCCGGCGCGGGGCGGATGCTGTCCTGGCGCAGCATGGTGACGTCCGATACGCTATCCACGACCATGCCGACCACCCGCACCCCGAGGTTGAGGATGATGACCACGGTGAATGGCGTGTACTCCGCGTTGCCGACGCCGAACTTGATGCGCAGGTCGACGATGGGCACGATGGTGCCGCGCAGGTTGATCACGCCCTTGAGGAAGGGTGGCGCGTTGGCGATCGTGGTCGGCGGTTCGTAACCGCGGATCTCCTTCACCTTGAGGATGTCGATCGCGTACTCCTCGGGGCCGAGGGTATAAGTCAGGTACTCCGCGGCAGAGCCGCCTTCGTCCGCCGTGCCTTTCTGTGTCGCTGCCAGTCCTTCCGCCATGAACATGCCGTTTATTCCTTCCTAAGTTCAGGCCGCGGCCGGCAGGCTGGTCCGGGCCATCTGCGTCAGTGCCGCGACGTCGAGGATCAGGGCGACGTGGCCGTCGCCCATGATGGTGGCGCCGGATACTCCCGCCACCTTGCGGTAATTGGTTTCCAGGCTCTTGATCACGACCTGGTGCTGGCCGAGCAGGGCATCGATGAAGACGGCCGCCTTGGCACCGTCGGCCTCCACCACCACCATGATCCCGCGCTCGAGGCGGGTTTCGGCGCCGGAGATGCCGAAGATTTCGTGCAGCGCCACCACGGGCAGGAAATCGCCGCGTACCTGGATCAGGCGCTCGACGCCCGAGACGCCGCGGATCATGGCGCGCTCGACCTGCAGCGATTCCACCACGTAACCCAGCGGGATGATGTAGGTCTCCTTGCCGGCGGCCACCGACATGCCGTCGAGGATGGCCAGCGTGAGCGGCAGGCGCACCGTCATGCGGGTTCCGATTCCCGTCATCGAGTCGATCTCGACGCGGCCGCCCATGGCGCCGATGTTGCGCTTGACGACGTCCATGCCGACGCCGCGTCCGGAAACCTCGGTGACCTGCTCGGCGGTGGAAAAGCCGGGCTCGAAGATCAGCTGCCAGACTTCGGCGTCGCTCATCTGGTCATTGACATTGAAGCCGCGCTCGCGCGCCTTGGCCAGGATGCGCTGGCGGTCGAGGCCGGCGCCGTCGTCGGCAACCTCGATGACGATGTGGCCGCCCTGGTGGTAGGCCTTGAGCGTGATGTTGCCGACCGGCGACTTGCCGCGGGCAGATCGGTCTTCGGGCATCTCGATGCCGTGGTCGAGGCTGTTCCTCACCAGATGGGTAAGCGGGTCGGAGATGCGTTCGATCAGGCCCTTGTCGAGTTCGGTGCCCTCGCCGACGGTTTTCAGTTCGATCTGCTTGCCGAGCTTCTGCGCCAGATCGCGGACCACGCGCGGAAAGCGCGAGAACACCACCGAGATCGGCAGCATGCGGATCGACATCACCGACTCCTGCATGTCTCGCGTGTTGCGCTCGAGCTGCGCCAGGCCGTTGTGCAGGCGCTCGTGCAGCACCGGATCCAACGCGGAGGCGGACTGTGCCAGCATCGCCTGGGTGATCACCAGTTCGCCGACCAGGTTGATGAGTTTGTCGACCTTGTCGATGTCGACCCGGATCGAGGTCTCACCTGCGCCAGCCCGCGGCGTGGCACGGCGGTCGCCGCGATCGGCTTCGCGGCGGTCCGCTCGGCGCGTGTCCCGTCGCTCGATGGCGAGCGGCGCCGTGGCCAGCGCGGGTGCCGTGGCCGCAAGAGTCGGCGCTGGCGATACGGCGATTTCAGGCGCCGGCGGCGCGAGGTCGACGAAAAAGCCGAAGCCGTCGTCCTGCGGCGGTGCGGCTTGCGGCGCGGTGGCGGGATCGCCCGGGGATGCATCGAACAGGCCCCAGGCATCTTCCTTCACGGGCCCCGGGGCGGCCGCGTCGCTAAAGAATCCATAGGCCTCGTCAGCCGCCGCCGGGGTTCCGGTGCCGATTCGGATGCTGTCGCTGCGGGCAAGGAACTCGATCAATTCGCGCAGCACCCCATGATCGGCATCGGCGGCCACCTCCAGGCGCCAGCGCCCCTCGGCGCTGTCGGGTGACGCGGCGAGCCGGGCCGGCCACTGCTCGGCGATTTCGTCGACCAGCTTGCCGACTGCGGCTTCCGCGTCCGTGCCGGTGGCATCAAGGACGAAGCTGACCTCGATGAACGGCACGCCTCCGGCTTGCCCGTCAGCTTTCGGGGCCGCGAGCGGGACCGATGGCGGCGCATTCACATCCTCGGTCAGCGCGGCCAGGCGTTGGCAGGTGGCCTGAACCTGCTCGGGATCCGCCTTGACGTCGCCGCGATGGCCGGCGAGCAGGCCCTTGAGTACGTCGCCGGCGTCGAGGAAGGCGTCGATCATGTCGGCGCGCAGCGCCAGTTCGCCCTTGCGGATCCGGTCGAGCAGGTTTTCCAGGATATGCGTGACTTCGGTCAGGTCGGTGAAGCCAAAGGTTCCCGCCGACCCCTTGATCGAATGTGCGGCGCGGAAGATCGCGTTCAACTGCTCGGCGTCGGGGTTCTCGATGTCGAGGTCGAGCAGCAGGGACTCCATGCTCTGGATGTGTTCGCCGGCTTCCTCGAAAAAGACCTGATAGAACTGGCTGAGGTCGATGGTCATGTTGGTTTGCGGCCGACAGCCTGGACGATCAGCCGATGACTTT
>JALHNN010000307.1 GCA_022843505.1 Sulfuritalea sp. | reverse complement strand
GGCGCTTGGCGAAGCCGAGGAAGAGGGTCAGCATCAGGCCGCACAACAGCAGCCATTGCGAGGGCGGAATGCCCAGCCCCAGCGTGCCGGCGAGGATGCGCAGCATGAAGCCGGCGGCGATGATGAAGACATCGAGGATCACCACGTGCTTGAGGCCGAGGCTGTAGCCGACGTTGAGCAGCACGTAGGCGAGGAAGATCCACGGCGCCGAGCCGGCCCACAGCCAGGCGATCGCGCCGCCGCCGACCAGGCAGGCCCCGGCCAGCACCTGCGCCGCGCCGACGCCCACGGTGCCGGCCGCCAGCGGTCGGTTCTTCTTTTTCGGATGCCGCCGGTCCTGTTCGCGGTCGATCAGGTCGTTCATCACGTACACCGCCGAGGCCAGCAGGCAGAAGGCGGCGAAGGCGGCCAACGCCTGCCCGAGCTTTGCCGGATCGCTCCAGGCGTGGCCGAACAGCAGGCCGATGAAAACGAAGCCGTTCTTCAGCCACTGGTGGGGCCTGAGCAGCCGGAGGTATGCTCGCCACCCCCCGGCCCCCGCCCCGGCGGGGATGACGGCGGTTCGTCCGCTGGCGCGGACTCCGTGTTCGTGGCTCCCGCCTTGGGGCGGCCGATCGTCGGGGCTCAACGGCGGCATGCCTCACCCGGGAAATAGCGATCGCACATGTAGCAGGCTCTTTGCGGCAACCAGGTCGGAATCGCATAGTACTTCTGCCGCACACCGGCCAGTACGCCGTCGCG
The DNA here is from genome assembly GCA_022843505.1 of Sulfuritalea sp. Taxonomy (GTDB): domain Bacteria; phylum Pseudomonadota; class Gammaproteobacteria; order Burkholderiales; family Rhodocyclaceae; genus Sulfuritalea. The sequence continues at coordinate 3,587 of JALHNN010000307.1, read as the reverse complement.
ATAGGCGGCATAGTCGAAACTCTCCCCCTTCACGCGCCAGAAGCGCGCCCCGCGCAGCTCGAAGCTGTCGACGCCGACGCTGCGGAAATACCTGCGGTAGTCATCCGGCTGCGGTTCGGACTTCCTCAGGATCAGGAAGTCGCGGCCGTCCAGCGCGCGGAAATCGGTGACCAGGTCGTCGTGCCGGGCGTGGCTCGAGGCCGTACCGAAGACCACGACGTAGCGACGCAGGTTGTAGCCCAGGGTGACGGCATTCGAGTAGCCGTCCATGGCCAGCACCCGGTCCCTGGCATGGCCTTCCAGCTCGCGGGCGATGGCCTGGTGTTCAAACGTCAGCACGATGCCGTCGTAAAGCCGCGCCAGGGGTCCGCGCTGCCAGGCTTCCAGCGGCACGCGCGATACGACCAGGATGCCGGCGATGTGCAGGGTGGCAAATCCCGCAAAGAACAGGCCGAGCTTCTGCAATGTCGCCGGCTGCAGGCGCAGGGTCAGCCAGATCAGGGTGAAGGGAACGAAGGACAGCAGCCAGTGCAGGCCGATCTGCTTCACGCCCGAGAGCAGCGCGAACAGCAGGAAGGGCAGCCAGGCCAGGGTGCCCAGCGCCGCCGGCAAGACGCTCGCGAGCGAAGAGTCGGCGCTGGCGGGACGCCGATTTTTCAGCGCCAGCCACAGCACCGGCGGCCCCAGCACGTAGATCAGGGTCACGGCATACAACAGCGGAGTCTTCAGCGACCAGCCGGCATCGCCGTGGCGATTGACGAAATTGAACATGTAGTTCGGCCAGCAGTTGGCGCTGTTCCACCAGGCCATCAGCGCCAGCGCGGGCAGGGTGCAGGCGTAGGCGATGGCCAGGCCTGTGATGGCTCCGGCACGGCGCCGACGCAGCGCATCGACCAGGTAGGCGAAGCCGAGGATGGCGGCGAAATACTTCGAGAGCACGGCGCCCGCCAGCAGCAGGCCGGCGGCGAGGTACCAGCGCGGGCTGTCGTCGCGGCTGGCGCGAACCCAGGCGAGGCCGGAGAGCACGCTGAAATAGATCAGCGGCGTGTCGGTGGTGATGAAGACGTTCCACACATTCACCGGTGCCAGCAACACCAGCGTCGCCGCCCACAGGCGGCGCTGCTCGCCTAGGCCTTGCACCAGGTGCGGCAGCGCCCAATACACGGCCAGCGTCAGCAGCGCCGGCTGCAGGATCACCGGCAGGCGCAGCCACCATTCCGCCTTGCCTGCCAGCGACAGGGCCGCCAGCCACCAGCCGATCATCGGCGGGTGGTCGTAGAAGCCCCAGTCGGGCAGCCAGCCCCACCAGATGAAATAGGCCTCGTCCCCGGTGATGGGGAAAGCGCCCCCCAGCCAGAAGCGGAAGGCCAGCGTGAGGACCAGCAGCGCGGCGAACAGGCGGCCGGTCACGGTGTGCTTACTTTTCCGCCAGGGCCACGCGACGGGCCCTGACGCCCTCGGCCAGGATATCGAGCACGGTGAGCGTGTCCTCCCAGCCGATGCAGGCGTCGGTGACCGAGACGCCATACTCCAGGGGCTTGCCGGGCTTGAGGTCCTGGCGGCCTTCCTTGAGGTGGGATTCGACCATGACGCCGAAGATGCGCTCCTCGCCCGCCGCCAGCTGGGCGCCGACATCGCGGGCGACGTCGATCTGCTTCTTGAACTGCTTGCTGCTGTTGGCGTGGGAGAAATCGATCATCACGCGCGAGGCCAGCCCGGCCTTGGCCAGTTCGCCGCAGGCGGCATCGACCGCGGCGGCATCGTAGTTGGGCGCCTTGCCGCCGCGCAGGATGACGTGGCAATCCTCGTTGCCATTGGTCGACACGATGGCCGAATGCCCGGCCTTGGTCACGGAAAGGAAATGGTGCGGGCTGGCGGCGGCCTTGATCGCATCGACGGCGATGCGGATGTTGCCGTCGGTGCCGTTCTTGAAGCCGACCGGGCAGGACAGGCCCGAGGCCAGCTCGCGATGCACCTGCGACTCGGTGGTGCGCGCACCGATGGCGCCCCAACTGATCAGGTCGGCCGTGTATTGCGGGGTGATGGTGTCGAGGAACTCCGTCGCCGCCGGCAGCCCCAGCTCGTTGACCTCCCACAGGAGCTTGCGCGCCAGGCGCAGGCCATCGTTGATCCTGAAGCTGCCGTCCATGCGCGGGTCATTGATCAGGCCCTTCCAGCCCACCGTGGTGCGCGGTTTCTCGAAATAGACGCGCATCAGGATCAGCAGGTCGGCGGCGTAACGTTCCATCTCGGCGCGCAGTCGGCGGGCGTATTCCATGGCGGCATCGTAATCGTGGATCGAGCAGGGGCCGACCACCACCACCAGCCGGTCGTCGGCGCCGTGCAGCACCCGATGCAGGGCCTGGCGCGCCTCGTAGGTGGTTTCCGCCGCGGCGTCGGTGGTCGGAAACTCGCGCAGGATGTGGCCGGGGGGTGAGAGTTCCTTGATCTCGCGGATGCGGACGTCGTCGGTAATGTGTTTCATGCGGATGCCTGGAAGCGGTGAAAATCGTGATTCTACCGGGCCGGCCGGGGCATCGCCCCGCCGCTGCGCCGGCCTTGCGGATTTCCGCAGTTCCCAAGCCGGCTGGCAAAGGGTAAAGTCACCGCGCAAGCAAAAAACCAAGGAGGAGTCATGTTCCAGGTTCGTATCCACGGCCGGGGCGGCCAGGGTGTCGTCACGGCGGCCGAGATGCTGTCCATCGCGGCCTTCGAGGAGGGCCGCCACGCGCAGGCCTTTCCCAGTTTCGGTTCCGAGCGCACGGGCGCGCCGGTGGTGGCCTTCTGCCGCATCGCCGACAAGGAAATCCGCCTGCGCGAACCGATCATGGCACCCGACGCCATCATCATCCAGGACCCGACCCTGCTGCACCAGGTCGATGTCTTCGCCGGCCTGAAGAAGGACGGCTACATCCTGATCAACACCACCAAGACCTTCGAGCAACTGGGCCTCGGCGACTTCGTCCGCGACTGGCACCCCGAGCGCCTGTGCACGGTGTCGGCCACCGAACTCAGCATCAAGCACGTCGGTCGCCCGGTGCCCAACGTGCCGCTGCTGGGCGGCTTCGCGGCGGTGTCGGGGATCATCAAGCTCGAATCCGTGGCCATGGCGATCCGCGACAAATTCTCGGGCAAGGTCGCCGACGGCAACATCGCCGCCGCCACCGAGGCCTACGACATCGTCAAGGCGGAAATGGAGGAGGCCCTGCACCATGCTTAAGCAATGCGAAGGTTCCCATGCGGTGGCCGAGGCCGTGGCCCTGTGCCGGCCGGAAGTGATCTGCGCCTACCCGATCTCGCCGCAGACCCACATCGTCGAGGGCATCGGCGAGATGGTGAAGTCGGGCGAGCTCAAGGACTGCGAGTTCATCAACGTCGAATCCGAGTTCGCCGCCATGTCGGTGGCCATCGGCTCGTCGGCCACCGGCGCGCGCACCTACACCGCCACCGCCTCTCAGGGCCTGCTCTACATGGTCGAGGCGGTCTACAACGCCTCGGGCCTCGGCCTGCCTATCGTGATGACGGTGGCCAACCGCGCCATCGGCGCGCCGATCAACATCTGGAACGACCATTCCGATTCGCTCTCG
>JALHNN010000306.1:2201-4349 GCA_022843505.1 Sulfuritalea sp. | reverse complement strand
CCCGCTTTTTCTTTCCGATCAATGGACAACCTGGATCAACTCGTAGCGTCCGCGACGGCCGACTTCGCTGCGGCCACCGAGCCGGCCAAGCTGGAGGACGCCAAGGCGCGTTACCTCGGCAAGGAAGGTTCGCTGACCGCGCTGCTGAAGGGCTTGGGCAAGCTGCCGGCGGAGGAACGCAAGGGCGCCGGCGCGGCGATCAACATCGCCAAGGAGCGCATAGAGTCGGCGCTGACGATACGGCGCGAGGCGCTGAAGAATGCGCAGCTCGAAGCCCAACTGGCCACCGAGGCGCTCGATGTCACGCTGCCCGGACGCGGCCTGCCGCGCGGCAGCCTGCATCCGGTGAGCATCAGCCTGGATCGCATCGAGCAACTGTTCCGCTCCATCGGCTTCGATGTCGCCGACGGTCCCGAGATCGAGACCGACTGGCACAACTTCACCGCGCTCAACAACCCGGAGAACCATCCGGCGCGTTCGATGCACGACACCTTCTATCTTCTCGGGGAAGACGGCAAGGTGCATGACGATGTGCTGTTGCGCACGCATACCAGCCCGGTGCAGATCCGCGCCATGCTGGCGCACACCGAGCGTTATCGCAATGCCGAAGCCATGCCGGAACTGCGCGTCATCTGCCCGGGGCGCGTCTATCGCGTCGACTCGGATGCCACGCATTCGCCGATGTTCCACCAGGTCGAGGGCCTCTGGATCGGCGAGACGGTCAGCTTTGCCGACCTCAAGGGCGTGGTCGCCGATTTCCTGCGCCGCTTCTTCGAGTCGGATGACATGAAGGTGCGCTTCCGTCCCTCCTTCTTCCCCTTCACCGAGCCTTCGGCGGAGATCGACGTCGCCTTCATGAGCGGCGCCCTGGAAGGGCGCTGGCTGGAGATCGCCGGCTGCGGCATGGTCCATCCCAATGTCTTGCGCTTCGGCGGCTTCGATCCGGAAAAGTATTCCGGCTTCGCCTTTGGCATGGGACCGGACCGGCTGACCATGCTCCGCTACGGTATCAACGATCTGCGCCTGTTCTTCGAAGGCGACCTGCGTTTCCTTTCTCAATTTCGCTGATCATGCAATTCTCGGAATCCTGGCTGCGCAGCCTGTGCAATCCCTCGCTCTCGAACACGGAGCTGTGCCACCTGCTGACCATGGCCGGCCTCGAAGTCGAGGAGAACGAACCCGTCGCGCCGGAGTTCGACGGCGTGGTGGTGGCCCATGTGCTGACGGTGGACAAGCATCCGGACGCCGACAAGCTCAAGCTCTGCTCGGTCGATGTCGGTGACGCGGCGCCATTGCAGATCGTCTGTGGTGCCCCGAACGTTGTGGTCGGCATGAAAGTCCCCTGCGCCCGTGTCGGTGCCAGGCTGCCCGGCATCGAGATCAAAAAGGCCAAGGTGCGCGGCGTGGAAAGCCACGGCATGCTTTGTTCGGCGCGCGAGCTTGGCCTCTCGGAGGATCACGGCGGGCTGTTGCCGCTGGCGACCGATGCCGTCGTCGGCGAGGACATCCGCAAGCACCTGGACCTCGATGATCGCAAGATCACCATCAAGCTCACGCCGAACCGTGCGGATTGCCTTTCGGTGCTGGGTGTCGCGCGCGAACTGTCGGCACTTGCTGGAGTGCCGCTGCACGCGCCGGAAATCGCGCCGGTCGCGGCCGTGATCGACGACCGACGTGCGATCCAACTCGACGCGCCGGCGTCCTGCTCACGCTACTGCGGCCGCATCATCCGCGGCGTCAAGGCCGATGCGCCGACACCGGAGTGGATGAAACGCCGCATCGAGCGCAGCGGCATCCGCTCGATCTCCTTCCTGGTTGATGTCACCAACTATGTGATGCTGGAGATCGGCCAGCCACTGCATGCCTTCGACGATGCCGAACTGGCGGGCACGATCCACGTGCGCCTGCCGAGCCCGGGCGAGAAGCTGCTGCTGCTCAATGAACAAACCGTCACGCCGACGGCCGATACCGCGCTGATAGCCGATGACGAAAAGCCGCTGGCCATGGCCGGCATCATGGGCGGCGAGCACTCCGGCATCGCGGAGTCCACCCGTGATCTCTTCCTCGAAAGCGCCTTTTTCCCCCCGGCGGCGATTGCCGGCAAGGCGCGTGCGCTGGGCTTCTCGTCCGATGCCTCGCATCGCTACG
>JALHNN010000306.1:0-2191 GCA_022843505.1 Sulfuritalea sp. | reverse complement strand
CACGCAACTGATCCTGGAGAACTGCGGTGGCCAACCCGGTCCGGTGGTGGAGGCCGTGGCGCCCGAGCACCTGCCGCAGCGCCGCCCGGTGACGCTGCGCAGCGCGCGCGTGGCCCGCGTGCTCGGCATCTCGTTGCCCGACGAACGCGTCGAGGCCATGCTGAAGAGCCTGGGCCTGCACGTGGAGCGCATCGCCGAAGGCTTCCGCGTGACGCCCCCTCCCTTCCGCTTCGACATCGAGATCGAGGAAGACCTGATCGAGGAGATCGCCCGCGTCCACGGCTACGACAACATTCCCTCGCTGCCCCCGGTGGCGCGCATGGCGATGATGCCGGCCGGCGAATCGCAAAAGTCGGCGATGGCGCTACGGCGGCAGGTCGCGGACCGCGATTACCACGAGGTCGTTACCTACAGTTTCATCGAGGCTGCCTGGGAGGCCGACTTTGCGGCCAATGCCACGCCGGTGGTGCTGGCCAATCCAATCGCCAGCCAGATGGGCGTGATGCGCTCGACCCTGATCGGCGGCCTGGTCGGAACGCTGGCGGCCAACCGCAAGCGCCAGATCGACCGCGTGCGCGTGTTCGAGCTCGGCCGCTGCTTCCGCCGCGAGGCGGGTGCCGGCCCGGTCGATGGTTTTTCCCAGCCCTTGCGCCTGGGTGGCCTGGCTGCGGGCCCGGCGCAGCCCGAGCAATGGGGCACGGCCACCCGGCGCGTGGATTTCTATGACGTCAAGGCCGACGTCGAGGCCTTGTTCGCGCCGCGCCGGCTGGAGTTCGTCAAAGGCGCGCATGCGGCACTCCACCCCGGACGTTGCGCCGAGATCCGGCTGGAGGGTGCCGCGATCGGGTTCATCGGCGAACTCCATCCGCGCTGGGTGCAGAAGTACGAGCTGGGCACGGCGCCGGTGGTATTCGAACTCGAATTGCCGGCCTTGCTGGCAACGCCTTTCCCGGCTTATGTCGAGGTTTCGCGCTTCCCGGCGGTGGTCCGCGACCTGGCCCTGGTGGTGCCGCACGGCCAGGCCCTGGCGCCGCTTCTGGCCGGCCTCAAGGCGGCCGCGCCGGCCATCGTCCGCGATGTGGCCTTATTCGACGTGTATCAGGGCAAGGGCCTCGCTGATAGCGAAAAAAGCCTTGCCTTCCGGATAGTTATGCAAGATACTCAACGTACTCTCGAGGATGCGGAAGTGGATGCGGTGATCGCCGATCTGCTGGCGGTTGCCGGTCGCGACTTCGCTGCGTCCTTGCGGGGATAACAGGGGGCGAAGCAAGAAATGACATTGACCAAGGCGGAACTCGCCGACCTGCTGTTCGACAAGGTCGGCCTCAACAAGCGCGAAGCGAAAGACATGGTCGAGGCCTTTTTCGACGAAGTGCGCTTGGCGCTGGAAAAGGGCGACAGCGTCAAGCTGTCCGGTTTCGGCAATTTCCAGTTGCGTGACAAGCCCCAGCGCCCTGGCCGCAATCCCAAGACCGGCGAGGAAATCCCGATCACGGCACGCCGTGTCGTAACCTTCCACGCCAGCCAGAAGCTCAAGGCGGCGGTCGAGGCTTACCCGCGTGGCAACGGCCAGCAATAAGCGCGACGAACTGCCGCCGATTCCGGCGAAGCGCTACTTCACCATCGGTGAAGTGAGCGATCTGTGCGGCGTGAAGCCGCACGTCCTGCGCTACTGGGAGCAGGAATTCACCCAGTTGCGCCCCGTCAAACGGCGCGGCAACCGCCGCTACTACCAGCATCACGAAGTGCTGCTGGTCAGGCGCATCCGCGAACTGCTCTATCAGGAGGGGTTCACCATCAGCGGCGCGCGCAACCGCCTCGACGATGGCCCCGGGCGGCCCGCTGAGCCCGTTGAAGCTTCCGTCAATGTGACATCGTCATCATTGCGCGCGGAGCTCGCCTCGATCATCGAATTCCTGCGTGCCGCCTAGGTTTCAGGCGGGTTTCCTTTGCTATAATCGCTTTTCGTCGGGGCGTGGCGCAGCCTGGTAGCGCACTTGCATGGGGTGCAAGGGGTCGCGAGTTCGAATCCCGCCGCCCCGACCAGTAATACCAAGGGTTTCCGGTTTCAGACCGGGAACCCTTTTTTCTTGTGCGCCCGGCACGGGCGCACTCTTGTGGGTGTAAGTCCCACCGTAAGTTGATCACAGCGAACGAAGCGAAGCGCAACCGCATGAGGGTGACTGAGTGT
>JALHNN010000305.1 GCA_022843505.1 Sulfuritalea sp. | reverse complement strand
CCTCACCGGACTGCCGCTGGCCCAATGCGTCGGCCGCGGCACCGGGCTCGACGATGCCGGGCTGACGCGCAAGCAGGCGCTGCTGGCGCAGGCTCTCGCCATCTGGCCGCAACGGCCGCCAATCAATCGCCTCCCCCTCGCGGAGGGGGAGGACGGGAGGGGGAGCCTCGGTTTGGCGAACGCCATAGCGGGCCAGGATGCGGTACGCATCCTGGCCCGCTATGGTGGCTTCGAAATCGCCATGCTAACGGGTGGCATGCTTGCCGCCGCCGAAGCGCGCATGACGCTGCTGATCGACGGTTTCATCGTCACTTCCGCCCTGCTGGTGGCGAGCCGCATCGAACCGGCAGTGCTCGACTACTGCGTCTATGCCCATTGCTCCAACGAAGCCGGGCATCGGCTGCAGCTTGACTGGCTGGACGGCAAACCGCTGCTGGACCTCGGCCTGCGCCTGGGCGAAGGCACGGGCGCGGCGCTGGCCCTGCCGCTGCTCAAGGCGGCCTGCGCCTTCCTCGACGAGATGGCCAGCTTCGCATCGGCCGGCGTCAGCGACAAGACGAGCGCATGAGGCAGCAGCTCGAATACTTCTTCGCCGCGCTGCGCTTTTTCACGCGCCTGCCGGTGCCGGCGTGGGTCGGGCATTCACAGGACCAACTGAACCACGCGGCGCGCTACTTTCCACTGATCGGCATACTCATCGGAACCATCGGCGCCGCGGTGACCGAGCTCGCGGTGCTGGCCCTGCCGATCGGCGTCGCCGTGCTGCTCGGCATGGCGGCGACGATACTCGCCACGGGCGGCTTCCACGAGGACGGCTTCGCCGACACCTGCGACGGCTTCGGTGGCGGCTGGGAAAAGACGCAGGTGCTGGCGATCATGAAGGATTCGCGCATCGGCAGCTACGCCGCGATCGGCCTCGGCGTGTTGCTGCTGACGAAATGGACCACGCTGGTGGAAATCGACGCCGCCTTCGGCCCGCCCATACTCGCCATCACGCTGGTGGCCGGACACGCCGCCTCACGCCTGGCCTCGACGCTGCTGATCTATTCCCTCGACTACGTGCGCGAAGACGCCAGCGCCAGGTCGAAGCCGCTGGCACGGCGCATGGCGCCGGGCGAACTGGCCATCGCCGCACTCTGCGGCCTCGCCCCCTGCCTGCTCCTGCCTCCCGCCGATGTTCTCGCCGGGCTGGGGGCATCCGCGCTGGCGACCTTGCTGGCGGCGCGCTACTTCCTGCGCCGCATCGGCGGCTATACCGGCGATTGCCTGGGCGCCACCCAGCAGGTCGCGGAACTGGCCTTCTACCTGGGGGTGCTGTGCAGCTTTTCCTGATCCGCCATCCCGCGCCGCTGGTGGCGCCGGGCATCTGCTACGGTCGCAGCGACCTGGCGCTGGCGGGCGACGTCACCGCTGCCGCGGCACGCGTCGCCGCGCAGTTGCCGCCCGATATTCCCGTGTACAGCAGTCCCTTGCGGCGTTGCCGCGAACTGGCCGCCGCCCTGCACCCCGCGCCGCGCCATGACGCACGGCTGCAGGAGATGCATTTCGGCGCCTGGGAGATGACTCCCTGGCAGGAGATCCAGCGCGAGGCGCTCGACGGCTGGGCCGCCGACCCGCTGGGCTACACGCCGCCCGGCGGCGAATCGGTCGCCGAACTGCAGCAGCGGGTACTCGAGTTCGTCGCTGAAATACGTGCCCTGGGAATGTCGCAGGCGGCAGCAGTCACCCATGCCGGCGTCATCAAGGTGCTGGCGGGCCTGGAACGGCAGCTGCCGCCGCGCGTCTGGATGGCGCTGAGCTTCGACTATGAAAGCGTGATCTCCGTCACGCCGGAATGAAGGTCGGCAGTGCCGGTGGCAGTGAGGAACCCTGGCATTGACCTGGATCAAAGGAAGGCTGCCACGCCCGGCATAAGGTGACAGGATGCGATTGCTTCGCGCCGATCTCCAACGTATCGTTTTTGTCCCTGCCGTTCCGCGCTGCGGATGCGGCGGGAGTCCGGCGCCGTGAAGCTGTTCTCTTCCCGAAGTCTGCCCGCCTGGATCATGCTGGCGCTGTGCCTGTTGCTGAGCCTGGTCGTCAGCAGGCAGGTCGGCAGGGAAGTCGACCAGAAGGCGACGGCGGAATTTGCCGAGTTGGCGGATGAATTGAGCCTGCGCGTCGAAGAGACGCTTGCCGCCCATTCGCTGATCCTGCGCGGCGCCGCCGGCCTGCTGGTGTCCGCCGAGCGGGTCACGCAACAGGACTGGCTGGCTTACGTCGATGTCGTCCGTGCCGACGCGCTGGCGCCCGGGATGCACGGCATCGGCTTCAATCCCCTGCTCGGCGCCGAACAGCTTTCCGGACATGTCGCACGCATGCGGCGCGATGGCGTGCCGGACTACCGCGTCCATCCGGAAGGCAAGCGCTCCGCCCATGCTCCGGTGCAGTACATCGCCCCCGACAACGCGAGCAACCGGCGCGCGCTCGGCTTTGATGCCTATTCCGATCCGGAGCGCCGCGCCGCCATGGAACAGGCCCGCGATACCGGGCGGCCGACACTCTCGGGCAGGCTGCACCTGGTGCAGGAAAGCGAGGCCAACGCCCCGCCCGGCGTGATCATGTACGTCCCCGTATACCGCCGCGGGGCGCCGCTGGCCAGCATTGCCCAGCGGCGCGCGGCGCTGGTCGGCTGGACCTCGAGCCCCTATCGCCTGGACGACCTGATGCAGAACATCCTCAGGAGGCAAGGGCGCTACGATGGCCGGCACCTGGCGATCAGCATTTACGACGGCACCGAGCGGACGCCCGGCAGCCTGCTCTACAGCCGCGGATCGCCCACGGCGTTTGCCGGAAACTCGCCCTTCCAGCAACAGCGCTCCGTGGTGGTGCAGGGCCGCCACTGGAACCTGCAGTTCGAGCGCAAGGCCGCGGCGGACGACATGGCGCCGGCCTGGGTGACGCTGATGCGCGGCATCGTGCTCAGCGTGCTGTTGTCTGCCCTGGTGCTGTCCGTGCTCAATACCCGCGAGAACGCCCGCCGCATCGCCGACGGGCTGACCGCGGAACTGCGCCGCCGCGGCGAACAGCTCCAGGAAAGCGAACTGCGCTGGAAGTTCGCCCTGGAAGGCGCGGGCGAAGGCGTCTGGGACCGGAACCTGGCCACGGGCGAGGTGTATTACAGCCCGACGTGGAAGCGCTTGCTGGGCTACGAGGAAGGCGAAATCGGCAACACGCCGGAGGAATTCAGCAAGCGCGTCCATCCCGATGACGCCCTGGCCGTGCAAAAGGCCGTCGACGACCACCTCAGCGGCCGCAGCGCGCACTACGCCAGCGAGCACCGCATGCGCTGCAAGGACGGCGGCTACAAGTGGATCATGGCCCGCGGCATGGCCGTCGGCACCGACGCCGCCGGCAGGCCGACCCGCATCATCGGCACCCACACCGACATCACCGCGCGCAAGCAGGCGGAACTGGAGCTGGCACAGCATCGCGACCACCTCGAAGACCTGGTCAGGTCGCGCACCGCGGAACTTTCCCTGGCCCGCGACGTCGCCGAGGCGGCCAACCGCGCCAAGACCGCCTTCCTCGCCAACATGAGCCACGAACTGCGCACGCCGATGAACGGCATCATCGGCATGATCAACATCGCGCTGCGCGGCGCCGTCGACCCGCGCCAGGCCGAGCAGTTGCGCAAGAGCCTGGGCGCCGCCGAGCACCTGACGGACATCATCAACGACATCCTCGACCTGTCCAGGATCGAGGCCGAGCGGCTCGATCTGGAGCACGGCGACTTCGCACTGGCGGAATTGATCGAATCGAGCGTCGCCATGCAGGAGATCCCGGCGCGCGCGAAAAACCTGGCGCTGTCCTGCACGATCGACCCGACGCTGCCGCACAGGGTCAATGGCGATGCGCTGCGCCTGCGCCAGATCCTGCTCAACTTCGTCAGCAATGCGATCAAGTTTTCCGAGCGGGGGCGCGTCGCGGTACAGGCAAGCGCGGTCGAGCGGGATGCGTCCGGCATGCTGCTGCGCATCGAGGTCAGCGACCAGGGAATCGGCATCAGCGCGGAGCAACAGGCGCGCCTGTTCCAGGCCTTCACCCAGGTCGACGAGTCATCCACCCGCCGCTACGGCGGCACCGGACTGGGCCTGGTCATCTCCCGCCGCATTGCGCAACTGATGGGCGGCGACGCCGGCGTCAGCAGCGAGCCCGGGGTGGGCAGCCGCTTCTGGGCCACGGTGCGACTGGCCGTCGCTGAAGCCGACGCGGGTTCCGGGCGGGCGCCGGCAGCCGACCCGGCGGACGAATTGCGGAGCGAGTTCGCCGGCCGCCGCGTGCTGGTCGCCGAAGACGAGCCTCTGAGCCAGGACGTCGCCTGCG
>JALHNN010000304.1 GCA_022843505.1 Sulfuritalea sp. | reverse complement strand
GCCAAGCCCGCGGCGGCTGCACCCGCCGCCAAACCCGCCGAAGCCGCCAAGCCCGCCGCTGCCGCTCCGTCCGCTCCCGCCGCCAAGGCTGCCGCTGGCGATTGCGAAGCCAAGGCCGTGAGCAAGGACGGCAAGCCGCTGGCCGGCGCCGCCAAGACCGCCTTCATGAAGAAATGCGAAGGCGGCGCCAAGCCCGCTGCCAGCGCCGATTGCGAAGCCAAGGCCGTGAGCAAGGACGGCAAGCCGCTGGCCGGCGCCGCCAAGGCCGCATCGATCAAGAAGTGCGAAAAGGATGCCAAGGCCAAGTAATCCGGCCGCGGTCCAGGAAAGCGCCGGCGCAAGCCGGCGTTTTTCTTTGCCGGTCCGGCCCGGAGGGGCCGACGGTATCCGGAGGAGGCGGCTAGAATCAGCGGCATGACCACTCCTTCCGACCCCACCCCGCAGTACGAACCCGGCGGCGACCGCATCATGATCGTGATCGTGATCATCGTCGTCACCGCCCTGGCCGGCATGGCCTGGAGCTTCTTTTCCCGCCAGAATGCCCCCGCCGATGCATCGGAGGTCAAGGCACGCCACCTGCCTCCCTCGGCGCGCCCCGCTTCACCCCCGAACCCGCCGGTCGCCGTACCTCCCGCGCCGACTCCCGCCCCGGCAAAATAAGACCCCTATGCAACGGCTTGCACTGCAAATCGTTGCATAGTAAGGTGTCGGGCATGTCGCTCGACCATGCCCTGCTTGTCTCGCTGCTGGAAAAACCCAGTTCCGGCTACGAACTGGCCCGACGCTTCGACCGCTCGATCGGCTATTTCTGGCACGCCACCCACCAGCAGATCTACAAGGTGCTGGCGCGCATGGAAGAAGCCGGCTGGATCTCGGGCGAGGTACAGGCCGGCGAGGCGGCCCCGGACCGCAAGCTGTATTCGGTCAGCCGCACGGGCCGCAGCGAGGTTTCCCGCTGGCTGGCGGAGCCCACCGAGCCGGAGGGGATACGCGACAGCCTGATGGTCAAGCTGCGCGGCGCCGCCTTCGGCGATGCCGGCGCGCTGATTCCCGAACTCGAACACCATCGCGCCCTGCACGCCAATCGCCTGACGGCGTATCGCGTGATCGAAGCAAGGGATTTCGCCGGCGTGCGAAGCACTAGTCCCGGCGTGCAGAGCACCGGAACGCTCGACTACCAGCGCGCCCTGCAATACCAGGTCCTGAAGAGCGGCATCCGCTACGAACAGGGCTGGCTCGAATGGTGCGAGGAGACATTGGGCCTCCTGCACGGACTCAAACAAGTCAAACCTAGGAGACCAAGCAAATGAGCAACCCCTACCCGCACCTGCTGGCACCGCTGGACCTCGGCTTCACCACGCTGAAGAATCGCGTCCTGATGGGCTCGATGCATACCGGCCTGGAGGACATCGGCAACAGCCACGACCGCATGGCGGCCTTCTACGCCGCGCGCGCCAAGGGCGGTGTGGGGCTCATCGTCACCGGCGGTTTCGCGCCGAACCAGGACAGCATCGTCATGCAGGGCGCGTCGATCCTCGATAACGAGACCGAGGCCGCCAAGCACCGCGTCATCACCGATGCCGTACACAAGCATGGCGGCAAGATCTGCGTGCAGATCCTGCACACCGGCCGTTACGCCTACACCAAGCGCCCCGTGGCGCCGTCGGCGCTGAAGGCGCCGATCAATCCGGTGACGCCGCACGCGCTGACCGAAGACGAGATCCAGAAGACCATCGCCGACTACGCACAGTGCGCGGCCATGTGCCAGTTCGCCAACTACGACGGTGTCGAGATCATGGGCTCCGAGGGCTACCTGATCAACGAGTTCCTTGCACCGCAGACCAACCACCGCGAGGACCGCTGGGGCGGCAGCCTGGAGAACCGCATGCGCTTCGGCCTCGAGGTGATCCGCGCCGTGCGCGCCCGCGTCGGGCCCAACTTCATCATCATCTTCCGTCTCTCGATGCTCGACCTGGTCGAAGGCGGTTCCACCTGGGACGAAGTGGTGACCATGGCGAAAGAGGTCGAGAAGGCCGGCGCCACGATCATCAACACCGGCGTCGGCTGGCACGAGGCGCGCATCCCTACCATCTATACCGCGGTGCCGCGCGCCGCCTACACCTGGATCACGGCGCGCATGAAGGGCGAAGTGGGCATCCCGCTGATCACCACCAACCGCATCAACGATCCGCAAGTCGCGGAGGACGTAATTGCCCGCGGCGATGCCGACATGGTGTCGATGGCGCGGCCCTTCCTCGCCGATGCCGAGTTTGTGAACAAGGCCGCCGCCGGTCGCGCCGACGCCATCAATACCTGCATCGCCTGCAACCAGGCCTGCCTCGACCACATCTTCTCGCGCCAGCTCTGCTCCTGCCTGGTCAATCCCTTCGCCTGCCATGAACTCGATGTCGAGGTGCTGCCCACCGATGCACCGAAAAAGGTCGCCGTGGTCGGCGCCGGTCCGGCGGGTTTGGCCGCCGCCACGCAGCTCGCGGAACGCGGCCACCAGGTCACGCTGTTCGATGCCGCCGCCGAAATCGGTGGCCAGTTCAACCTGGCGCGGCGAATTCCGGGCAAGGAGGAATTCGGCGAAACCCTGCGCTACTTCCGCACCCGCCTCAAGGAGTTGAAGGTCGACGTGCAGCTCAATCGCCGTGTAAGTGTTGACAACCCCGGCACCGACTTTCAGGGCTACGCCCACGTCGTTGTCGCCACCGGCATCGTGCCGCGCACGCCGGCGATTCCGGGCATAGCCCATCCCAAGGTGACGAGCTACATCGACCTGCTCGAAGGCCGCAAGCCGGCCGGCAGGAAGGTGGCGGTGATCGGCGCCGGCGGCATCGGTTTCGACGTTGCCGAGTTCCTGACGCACGCCGGCGACCACGGCGACCCGATCGACGCCTATCGCAAGGAATGGGGCATCGACCCGAACTACACCGACAAGCGCGGTGGCCTCGCCGCACCGCAGATGGCGCCGAGCCCGCGCGAAGTCTGGCTGCTGCAGCGCAAGGCGACCAAGCTCGGCGACGGCCTGGCCAAGACCACCGGCTGGGCGCGCCGCCTGTTGTTGCAGAAGCGCGGCGTGCACATGCACGGCGGCGTCGAGTACCTGAAGATCGACGACGCCGGCCTGCACATCGCCGTCGAGGGCAAGGAGCGCGTGCTCGAAGTCGATACCATCGTCATCTGCGCCGGACAGGAACCGCGCCGCGAGCTGGTTGCGGGCCTCGAAGCCGCCGGCATCGACTACACGCTGGTCGGCGGCGCCGACGTCGCCACCGAACTCGACGCCAAGCGCGCGATCTGGCAGGCGACGGAATTCGCCGTGGAGTTCTGACGGCCGCGCTCTTGTCACTCCGGCGCTTGCTCCCGGGAAGGCGGCCCAGACAATATCGCCCTCGTCGCTCCGTCGATGTTAGACTTTTGCTGCCATGTCGACCGACCACCCCGAGCCACAGCCCAGCGCCCATCCGTCGGTCGCGATTCTCCAGCGCGAGATTCGCGTCATCGGTCGTCCCGGCTGGTGGACTCTTGGCGGCATCGCCGTCGTGGCCGCCGGCGTCGCCCTGTGGAGCTTCGTCGGCAAGCTGTCGACCAAAGTTTCCGGGCCCTGCATGCTGCTCAGCAGCGAAGGGGTGGTCGATGTCAAGGCCGGGGCCGCTGGGAGGCTGTCCGAGGTCTCGGTCCGCTCGGGGACGCGGGTGCGAGAGGGCGATGTGGTGGCGACGATTTCCCAGCCCGACCAGGACGAACGCATCAAGCGACTGGAATCCCGCCTGCAGGAGATCGAACGGCGGGCCGAAAGCATAGGCAGCCTGTCGTCGCGCGGCGTCGCGCTCAGCAACGAAGCCTTTGCCCGTCGCATAAGCTTTCTCGAGCGCCAGATCGAAGTCGCAAAATCACGGACCGAAATCGAGCGCAATCAGATCAACACCGCCAAACAACTGGTCGAACAGAAGCTGGCGACACGACGCTCCCTTGAAGACGCACAACGAACCCTGGCCGCAACCGAGATGTCGATCGAATCCTTGCGCCGGCAACTGGTCGAGGTGGAAAGGGATCGGACGGAATTGACCCGGCGCGAAGCCGAGGAGCGCGCGCAGGTTCAGCTCGAGCGCGCCGAGGCCGCGCGCGAACTGGCGCTGCTGCAAGCCGAGCGTGGGCGCTCCACCGTGGTTCGCAGCGCGTTTGCCGGGCGCGTCGTCGAGGTCAAGGCGGGAAGAGGCTCCCTGGTCGGCACGGAGACGCCGGTAGTCCTGCTCGAACGCAGCAGTGGCGAGACGGGCATCGAAGTGGTGATGTACGTCGCGTCCAACGACGGCAAGAAAATCAATCCCGGCGCCGCCGCGGAACTGCTGCCGGCCACGGCCCAGC
>JALHNN010000303.1 GCA_022843505.1 Sulfuritalea sp. | reverse complement strand
TGACCGAGACCTATGATCAGGTCAAGGCCATGGTTGAGGGGCGGCAGATCGGCTGATCTGAGGCTATCGCCGCACAGGCGGCCACTGGTGCATTTTGCGAGGGGGCGGCTAGTTGGGCGCCGCCCCCTTGTTATTTGGGCGAATTGTGGGGCTCCTGTGGGGCTTGGCGAGCCCATCCGGGGAGACTCCTGAACTCCACCGGCCTGCCCGCCGCTTTAGCCGCCGCAATCCCCTGCCACATGCCCTCGCTAATCCCGAGATCATGGTAGACGGCCGTCAGGTCGGCGCGAGCGGCCCACGCCAGCCCCGCCTCAATCCCGAAGGCTCGTTCGGCCGGGTTGGCGTCGTCCAGCACCTGCGGATAAAGAGCGTGGCTTGCGAACGGCGCTTCCGCGTGGCTCAGGCAGTCCAGAATCGCATGGTGCAGATATTGGAGGTTTCGCTCCCGCGCCGCCTCGTCGTTTCCCGCGAACGGACTTTCGATCACGACCAGACGCATCGCCCCTCTCCCTTGCCACAATATCAAACGGTTTGCCGTCCAGCGTGGCCACGCGATTGGTGATTTTCTGCCATCGCTCGATCGCCACCTGCACATAGGCCGGGTCGATTTCGACGGCCAGACATTTTCGCGCGGTGATCTCGCAGGCAATGATCGTGGTGCCTGATCCGCAGAACGGGTCATAGACGTGGTCGCCGGCGGACGAGTTGTTTTCGATTGGCCGCTTCATGCACTCGATTGGCTTCTGTGTGCCGTGGCCATGTCCAGAGTCGTCGCGGGCCGGTATATCCCACACAGACGATTGAGATCTATTGCCATTCCATCCATGTTTTTTTCCCTTTCGGATCGCATACCAGCACGGCTCATGCTTCCAATGATAGTCGCCGCGCGAAAGTGCGAAGCGATCTTTGTTCCAGACTATTTGACACGAGGTTTCGAAGCCTGCCCCCTCGATTGACAATTGAACTTCTCCAGTAAACCAACTTGCGTGCCAGCAATATATTACGTCTCCGCGAAACAGCGCCCAAGCGGCACTCCAATCAACGCGATTGTCATTTTTGACGCCGCCAAGTTTTTTTGTGTTGCGATTTACGCCTTGCCTTGAACGCCACGCCGGATCGTAATTGACCCCGTATGGCGGGTCGGTAACCATGAGGTTCGGTGAGGCGCGCCCCATCAGTCGCTTGACCGTGTCGGCGTCGGTGGCGTCTCCGCAAATCAATCGATGATCGCCAAGAGTCCACAAGTCGCCGACACGAACGATGGGACTCTTTGGCGGCTCTGGCGCAGCCTCCGGATCGACAACGGCGGTTCCCATCTGGATTCCCCAGCCGCGCAACTGCGCCTCGGGAAAGCCGAGCAACTGAATGTCGTACCCGGCAGTCTTCAGCGACGAGACGCCCTCAAGGATAAGCGCCTTGTCCCATCCGCTCAGCAGTCCAACCTGGTTGTCGGCAATCCGCATCGCTTCTTTTTCGGCGTCGGTCATTCCCTCGCGCATCACGAACGGGAAATGCGTCAGGCCGGCTTGTCGGGCGGCAAGAAGACGCCCGTGCCCCTTGAGGATGACGCGATCCTCGTCAACCACGATCGGCTGGTCCGGGCCATGCAATTTGATCATGGCCGACAGCAGATCGATCTGCGCCTCCGGATGTGTACGCGGGTTTTTGTCGAACGGCACGAACCAATCGAGATCGCGGTACATCGCACGATCCTGAATCGGCCAGTGCTTCGGAGCGCGCCATGCGGCCATCACTCGTCTCCCTCTGCGATCAGTTGCAGTTGCCGCGGCTCGCGCCGCGCCCGCCAATCCTCAATCGTCCGAGACACGTTTCCAGAGCCGGGGAATAGATCGTCGATATGATCGTCGGGACGCGCATTGAGAACGCGCAAAAGCCATCGGACCACCTTCGGCGGCTTGGCTCCCTGAAAGCCAACGCCCATGGTCATATTCGCCGAAATCCAGTCCCGCTCGGTGTCCTGCTCTCGCCCCTCGAACGGCCGTCCGCCATTGACGATGATCGGCTCCCATGCGTAAGCCACGCGCACCGTTGGCTTGAAACTGCACCACGGCTTGACCCATGACATGACGCGCGCACCCGGCGGGCACAGTGGCAGGATATGCCGCAGCGATTGCTGATGCAGGAACATGGCCCATCCGTCGTAATCGCGCTCCAGCCTTTCGACAAGCTCGCGGTGGCCGTCGATGGTGTCAAACACGGCCGCGTCGGGATGCATATCCCCATAGAATTTGACGGCAAGCCCGAGATATGGCGGATCGGCGATCGCAAACTTCATGGCTCGCCATTCCGACGGTTGTTGTTTTTCATCGCGTCCTCTGACTGTTGGCCACTTCAAGCAGCACGTCGGCGTGGCACGGCGCGCATTGCATGCACACAACGCCGAGTGGCCTTCCATCCTTATGCGCGGCGCAAAGGTGACACCAGCACGCAAGATTCCGTCCCTTTAACACCGCGCGCACACGCGAAACTCCGAAGCGGAGCTGCCCTTCATTAAGGGCCTTCGCGAAAAGCAAAACCGCCTCGGCCGGACTGAGATGTTTTTTTTGAGATGGGATTCGCGTGCCCGCCCTGAACGGATTGCCAAACCGCGATGAGCGATCAACGCATGACGTGTTTGGCGGCATGCGCCAGCCCTTTGTGCGCCTCCGCTGAATACGACAAGGGATGCTCATAACAGGCGCTCCAAATCACGGGCCGGGCGGCGGTCAAGCGCAGAGAAACCGCGCGGCGGGTCGCCAAGCATCACAGCCGTCAATGACCGTGGGGCGGTCAATCGCGCATCGCGGTCAGCTACAACGTCGTCCGGTATGCGCGTCGTTCTTACCGGCGAGTTTCCGTGACGGTTTTTCATTCGCTCTCGATCGCGCGCCCGGCGCTCGGCAACGGCGTCGGGGTTGTCCGCAGCCTTCAGCCGCCAGCGCACGGTCGATTCAGAAAAACCTCCCAAGCGCAGACCGATCTCGCGCAATCCCACGCCCTGCTTTTGCAGGCGCATCGCTTCGCGAGTCGTTGACGGCGTCCATGGAATGACGGTTCGATGTCGTGGCATTAGATTTTAGTCCCCTCAGTGCCTTTGATCTATAATTTGTCGGAACACGCCATCGGCCCGCGCCATGGCGTCTTGCATCGCGTGGAACCCGATTTCACCGCGCCTGAACCGCGACTGCGCCTCACTCCACTCGATTGCCGCCAACAACGCCTCGCCGCCAAATCGTTGCATTGTTTTGTTTGCATCACATTGCCGTGACAGCACTTTCGCCAATCGCAGTGGACAGACGTCGGCGCGAACGCTCATTGCCTTTTTCAGCGCGCTGTGCCCCGCCGTGTCGTCATCGACTGCCAGAAAGACCCGGTCGAAGTGGCGCGCTCCCGCGATCACGGCTGCAATCCGCCCGGCAGAACCGGCCGCCCATGCCGTCCACCCGGTCACGCGCGCCAACGTCGCCGCGTCCTCAATCCCTTCCGCTACAATCAACTCGCCTCGTTCCGGGTTGTCGCTCACGACGATGGGTTGCCCCATCGAGGGGCCGATCATGATTTTGTCCTTGTCAGTCCCGGCCTTGCCACGGCCGTCAGCGGCCAGTTTGGTGAGATGGACTCCCGTGATAGGGCCGACTCCGAAGCGGGCAATCATTGCTCCTTGGTGTTGTTCACGCGGCGGGAGAAACCGCAGATTATCGCTGACAATCCAGCACAGTCTTCCGCGCAAGTAGGACTCGACCGGAGATCCCAACGCCGGCACAGATCGCGCCCATAAGCGCCGCGCCAATTGCGCGCGGTCGGTTTCGTTCGAGACCGGAGTCGCGGTAGCTTTTGGCCGCCCGCCAGCAGCGGCGCGGCCGTTACTTGCCCAACCGGCCGCCTCGCAACGAGCGCATTTATAGGTGGCCCACTCACCCTCGTTCCAAATGCGAAGCACCGCGCGCTTTCGATTCGAGGCGGCGCGACACTCAGGGCCGCAGAGTGGACAAGCCACATCGATGATGCCGGTCGTGCCGCGCGTCAGATCGCACAATTCAGCCCACTCAAACCGTCGGCCCGGCGAGACGACCGAGCGCCCGATGATCGGATTCCACGTCGCATCGGTCCATTCGATTTTAGAGTTGGCGGCCATGGCCTATCCCCCAAGGGTTTTGTTGAGCGCCGACGCCGACTTCGGAATTACGAGATCGCGCGATCCATCGGGGCGCTCGATTATTTCCGCGCCAAGCGACAGCAACAACGAAAGCGATCTGACAGGCCGGTCCGGGGCATCTTCCGGAACAGGAAGACCAGCAGCCTCATATTCCCGCTGAATCCGCACACGCATGCGCCGCGCAAGATCATCAAGGACGGCGCGGCGATCTACATCGCTGC
>JALHNN010000302.1 GCA_022843505.1 Sulfuritalea sp. | reverse complement strand
GGAAGTTGTCCAGCGCATGCTTGTAGTCGGCGGCGCCCAGCGGCACGTACTTGACTTCCTTGGCCAGCTTGCCGCCTTCCTTGAGGTAGTACTCGACGAACTCCTTGACCTCGGGCTTGTCCATGGCCTTGGCGCTGACGTAGATGAAGATCGGGCGCGCCAGGGGCTCATATTCGCCGGCCATCACGGCATCGATCGACGGCATCACGGCCTTGCCCTTGGGATTGACGATAGGCACGGCCTTCAACTTGCCCTTGTTCTCGTCGTAGTAGGCGAAGCCGAAGAAGCCCAGCGCGTTGTTGTCGCGCGAAACCCCCTGCACAAGCACGTTGTCGTCTTCCGAGGCGGTGAAATCGCCACGGCTGGACTTGGACTTGCCGTTGACGGCCTCGGTGAAGTAGTCGAAGGTGCCCGAGTCGGCGCCGGGGCCGAAGAGCTTCAACGGCTTGTCGGGCCAGGCAGGGTTGACCTGATTCCACTTGGTGATCTTGCCCTGGGCACCGGGTTCCCAGATCATCTTCAATTCGGCGACGGTCAGCTGCTTGATCCAGTCGTTCTTCGGGTTGATGACCACGGTCAGTGCATCGAAGGCCACCGGCAGTTCGATGTACTTGATGCCGGCCTTGGCACAGTCTTCCATCTCCTTGGCCAGGATGGGGCGCGAGGCGTTCGAGATGTCGGTCTCGCCACGGCAGAACTTCTTGAAGCCGCCGCCGGTACCGGAAATGCCCACGGTCACGCGAACGGAACCCTTCTTTGCCTTCTGGAAGTCCTCGGCAACGGCCTCGGTGACCGGAAACACGGTCGACGACCCATCGATCTTGACCAGGGCCTGGGAAAAAGCGGCGTTGGAAACGAAAATGCCGGCAATGGCGGCAGCGACTTTCAGGGATTTCATTGAAGCTCCTTTGTGCGTTGCAATACGTGCGGGGGCCAGTCTAGGCGGCGAATGTTACAAAGGCGTGAAACCCGCCCCGGCTCCAACAAGCGGTTTCTTCGGTCACGCGGGCGTAACACGACCGCACTAGGCTGCGTCCATGCGACCACCCCGCCTGTCCGCCCGCCTGCGCTTGACCCTGGTCGGCCTCCATCTGGTGTATGGCGGAGTGCAGGTCGCCCTGCTGTTTCCCTTTGTCGGCCTGCGCGGCCGCGATCGCCTCAAGCAACGCTGGTCGCGCAGCCTGCTGGCCATCCTGCGCATCCGGATCGACCCGCCGGACCCCGCCATCGATCGACTGGAGGACGGACTGCTGGTGGCAAACCATGTTTCTTTCATGGACATTTTCGTCATCAATGCCCTGCTGCCGTCCGGATTCGTCGCCAAGAGCGACGTTTCAGGCTGGCCGCTGATCGGCTGGCTGAGTCGCCGCAACGAAACCGTGTTCATCGAGCGCGGCAAGCGCAAGGCCGCCCACCAGACGCAGCAGCGGATGCTCGCCATGCTTGCCCGCGGACGGCGGCTGGTGGTGTTCCCTGAAGGCACCACCGGCGCCGGCGCCGAGGTCCTGCCCTTCCACGGTGCCCTGTTCCAGAGCGCCATCGACGCGGCGGTCCCGGTGCACGCCTTGGCGATCCAGTACGTCGACGCCCAGGGCAGGCCCAGCGCGGCACCTGCCTACATCGGCGAGCTCAGCGTGGCCGATTGCCTGCGCAACATCCTCGCCAGCGGCGGCCTGCGGGCGACGCTGCGCCTGGCGGAGAGCTTTCCGCCGCCGCTGCCGGATCGGCGGCACCTCGCCCATCGGGCCCACCAGGCCGTCGCCGCATCGCTGCGCCGACACCCCGGCGACGGACTTTCGCAACCTTGCCGTAACGCGACGGCAATCAGCCCGTAACGCCGTGCCGGAAAAATGCATGCGGACCCAAGAGAGAGAAAAGGAGAACGCAATGCATGCCAAAACACTGACAGTCGATGAATCCGCATCCCCGGCCCATGCCCGTCGCCCCAGCTACCGCGTTGCGCTGGCGCGCGGCGAGGAGGAAATCCTCGAAGCCCAGCGCCTGCGCTACAAGGTCTTCGTCGAAGAACTCGGCGCCCATGTGCACACGCGCCTGCCCAACCACGACATCGACCACTATGACCGCTACTGCGAGCACCTGATCGTGCGCGACACGGATTCGGATCGCATCGTCGGCACCTATCGCATCCTTTCGCCCTCCGCCGCACGCCGCGTCGGCAACTACTACTCCGAGAACGAGTTCCACATCAATCGCCTGCACCACCTGCGCAGCCGCATGGTCGAAGTCGGCCGCTCCTGCATCCATCCGGACCACCGCAGCGGCGCCGTGATCACGCTGCTCTGGGCCGGCCTAGCGGACTACATGGTGAGCAACAACTACGAGCATCTGATCGGCTGCGCCTCGATCGGCATGGCCGACGGCGGCCACAACGCCGCCAACCTGTTCCAGCAGATCGGGCCGGAGCACCTGGCGCCCGCCGAGTACCGCGTCTTCCCCCAGCATGGATTGCCCTTCGAGCGGCTTGCCACCGGCCAGCCGGCCCTGGTGCCACCGCTGATCAAGGGCTACCTGCGGGTCGGCGCCTGGATCTGCGGCGAACCGGCCTGGGATCCCGACTTCAATACCGCCGACCTGCTGCTGCTGCTGCCGATGTCGCGCATGAACCACCGTTACATGAAGCACTTCATGAAGCACGCGGAACCGGTTGCCGCATGACACGCGGGGCTCCGGCCGGTTTCACCAGGCACGGGACCGCAGGCGACACCGCAAGCCACGGGCTGGGCCGGGTGCGGGTGCTGATGGTGACCGATGTCTGCCACCCGCGCATCAACGGCGTCTCGACCTCGATCGAAACCTTTGGCGGCGCGCTGGCCAGGCTCGGCGTGCGGCTTACCCTGGTCGCGCCCGAGTACCCGGGCACCGGCAACGAAATGGATACGGCCGAGGCGAACTGCGCCGAGATCCTGCGCATTCCCTCGCGCGGGGTTCCGCTGGACCCGGAAGACCGACTGATGCGCTGGCGCGATCTCGCCAACCTCGATCGCCGTCTCTCCAGCGCCGACTTTGACCTGGTCCATGTGCAAACCCCCTTCGCCGCCCACTATGCCGGCATGCGCTTCGCGCGCAAGCGAGGGATTCCCTGCATCGCCACCTACCACACCCATTTCGAGGAATACCTGTTCCACTACATCCGCTTCCTGCCGCGCGCCGCCTTGCGCCGTGCGGCACGCAGCCTGGCAAGGCACCAGTGCAACGGACTCGATGCCGTGGTGGCCCCGTCGCAGCCGATGGCGGACACGCTGCGAAGCTACGGCGTGACGGCGCCGCTGCACATCATCCCGACCGGCCTGCCCGACAGCCAGTTCGTGCGCGGCAACGGGCTGCGCTTCCGCCAGCAATGGGGCATTGCATCGACGCGCAAGATCGCCCTCTTTGTCGGTCGCGCCGCCTTCGAGAAGAACATCGGCTTCCTGTTGCAGATGGCGGCCATCGCGCGACGCAAACAGCCCCACCTGATGCTGGTGATCGCCGGCGAGGGCCCCGCCCTGCCCACACTCAGGCGGCAGGCGGAAACCCTGGGCATCGAGGACCATGTGCGCTTTGTCGGCTACCTTCCGCGCAATGCCGGCCTGCGCGACTGCTATGCCGCCGCCGACGTGTTCACCTTCGCCTCGGAAACCGAGACCCAGGGCCTGGTACTGCTGGAAGCCATGGCCGTCGGACTGCCGGTCCTGGCGATTCCGGCGCTGGGGGCGGCCGAAATCGTTGCCCCGGCACGCGGCGCCCTGCCGGCCGCCGCTACGCCCGGGGAATTCGCTCGGCAGCTCAACGAGCTGATCGATACCCCGCAGCGCCTGGCGTTGATGTCCGCGGAAGGAATCGCGTTTGCCCGATCCTGGGACGCCGATGCCCAGGCCGCCCGCCTCACTGCCTTGTACCGATCGCTGGCGCGCGCGCCGCAGGTCCGGATGAGCCCACACGCCCTGGTGGCACCGCGATGAACAACGAACCGCTGGTCGAGGAAAGCCCCTTCAAGGGCCAGACCGGATTGCGCCGCATCTGGAACGCCCTGAATTACTCCATTTCCGGGCTGCGCGCCGCCTACCGCAATGAAGACGCCTTTCGCCAGGAAGCCTGGCTGGCGGCATTGCTGATACCCATCGCGCTGTTGATGCCCGTCGCCGGCCTGGCCAAGGCGATCATGATCGGCAGCGTGTTGCTGGTGCTGGTCGTCGAGTTGCTCAATTCCGCGGTGGAAGCGGCTATCGACCGCATTTCGCTCGACCACCACAGACTCTCGAAGCGGGCCAAGGACATCGGCAGCGCGGCCGTGCTGATCGCGCTGATCAATGTCCTGGTGTGCTGGGCACTGGTGCTGATTGGATGACAACGCCCCTGCACGTCGCCGTCGTCACGGAAACCTA
>JALHNN010000301.1 GCA_022843505.1 Sulfuritalea sp. | reverse complement strand
GTGCGCCGCCGGCACCGGCCGCGGCATGGAAGTCATCTCCGACCTGATGCAGATCCCGATCGCCGAGCTGGGCCCGCGCTCCTTCGACATCGACGCCGACGTCGATGCCGTATCGTCGGTCTGCGTGGTGTTCGCCAAGTCCGAGGCGCTGGGCCTGCTCAAGGCCGGCTACACCAAGAACAAGGTGATCGCCGCCTACTGCCAGGCCATGGCGGAGCGCGTAGTATCCCTGCTGGAGCGGATCGGCGTGGAAGAGGGTTTCTTCATCACCGGCGGCATCGCCAAGAACCCCGGCGTGGTCAAGCGCATCGAGAAGCTGCTCGGCATCAAGGCGATGGACACCAAGATCGACAGCCAGATCGCCGGCGCCCTGGGCGCCGCCCTCTTCGGCTACACGCTGCAATCGAAGAAGGCCGCTGCCTGATCGCTCCACGCGGCGACCGGCCTGTGCCGGTCGCCCCACGGACCTGACCTGAAAGGAAATCTATGGACCCCCACGCTCACATTCGTTCGCTGCCCCCCAGGGGGGCGATTGCCGCCCTTGGGACGGCCCTGCGGGAGGCAAACACATGATCGCCAACTACGGATACAAGGACGGCTCGGGCGAGTACTACATCAGCATCGACACCGACAAGTGCATTTCCTGCGCGGCCGGTCGCGCCTGCCTCACGGCCTGCCCGAAGCAGATGTTCGAGACCATCACCGACGACTACGACGACGAAGTGACGTGGGTGAAGAAGCCCAATTGCCGTACCCTGGCCTATGACTGCGCCGATTGCAAGCCCTCGGGCGGTTACACCAGCCTGCCCTGCATGACCGCCTGCACGCCGGGCGCGATCAAGCATTCGTGGTGATCGGGGTGATCCCCATGGCAACGACCCGGCGCGTGATCCCGATTGCCCAGGCCAAGACCATCAGTCCGGAAGATGCCTTGCTCCGCGACGGCTGGAAGCGCCAGACCACCATCGGCGAGCCGAGGCTGTCGGAGATCGTCAAGAACTACAAGGCGATGGGTTTCGAGGTCCATGTCGAGGAGTACAAGGCCGAGGGCGAGGGCTGCAACACCTGCTTCGATGCCGGCCAGGAAATGGGATTCAGCTACGGCACCGTCTATGTCCGCAAGTGGGCCGACGCTGCCCCCGACGATGAATTGTTCGAGGATTAGGCGCGCCCCGGCGTCGCCTTCACAAACCAGCTTAAAGGAGGAAACAAATGCCTGATCAGAAAAGAGTCATGCGCGTGCTGCGCCAGAGCGACCTGGATGCCATCGTCGCCATCGATGCCTTCGCCAGCGGCGAGCCGCGCCAGGAATACTACGAGCGCAAGATCGCCGGTATCCTGAATCGCGCGGCGAACATCAACACCTCCATCGTCTGCGAGATCGACGGCAAGGTGGTCGGCTTCGTCATGGGCTACGTCTTCTTCGGCGAGTTCGGCATCGCCGACGGCACGGCGACCATCGACACCATCGGCGTGCATCCCGACTTCCGCAAGTTCGGCGTCGCCGCCGAGATGCTCGATCAGTTCATGATGAACATGAAGGCCGCCGGCGTGAAGAAGGTCTACACCCTGGTCAACTGGGACGATTTCGCGCTGGAGAAATTCTTCAAGGCCAACAAGTTCGCGCCCTCCAAGCGCATCAACCTCGAATACGAATTGCCCTGATACGCGACGGCGCGGCGCCCATCCATGTGGATCGACACCCACTGCCATACGAAGTACTCGTACGACAACTGGCTCGAACCGCTGGACCTGATACGCCGCGCCAAGGCGCTGGGACTCGACGGGGCGGTGATCACCGAGCACTATTCCTACGAGGCCTCGGCGCCGGTGGAACAGGTCGGGCGTGACGAGGGATTCCTGATCCTGCGCGGGGTGGAAATCGCGACGGACAAGGGGCACCTGCTGGCCTACGGGGTGGAAGACGACGGCTGGAACATCTGGGGGCGCGACAGCTACCTGCCGCTGGAAGAGGTCATAGCGCGCATCAACGACCTCGGCGGCATCTGCGCCCCGGCCCATCCCTTCCGCAACGTCGGACTGGCCAGCCTGATGGAAGGCTTGCTGGGACTGAAGGACATCGCCGCCGTGGAGTCGCACAACGGAGTCAACCAGGAAAGCGACAACGAGCTCGCGATCAGCACGGCCAGCCACCTCGGCCTGCCGACGCTGGGGGGCAGCGACTGCCACAAGACTGTTGCGGTGGGGCGTTGCGCGACGGAGTTTTCGCAGCCGGTGCACGACATGGCGAGTTTCATCGCCGCGGTGAAGGCAGGTGCCTGCCGCGGTGGGTATTACCCGGGATATCGGGCGGATTTGTGATCGGTCGCGGGTGATATCGAGCAAAGCGAGCTGATCAGGAACCCCCCGCGAGGGGGGCGAAGGGGGGCGGGTCGAGTTTGCTTGCCCATGGCGGAACAAGGATGCAGGCGCTACATGGCTGGGGTCGGTTTCGGGGCCATGGGCGTTGAAAGTCGGCGCTGGCGGTACGGCGACACGACAGCCAGATACACAGCAGGAGGAGCGGTCATGAACGCGGTTCAGGAAATCAAGTGGTGGAAGGCCAGCCGTCCCAAGGACATGGGCGAGTTCGGTGCGACCGTATGCATCCACATCGACTGCCACAAGATCGAGGTACCGGCCGGCGCCTCGGTGCTCAATGCCGCGACCAATGCCGGCATCTACATTCCGGCCTTGTGTGCCCACCCCGACCTGCCACCCGCCATGCAACGCGGTGCCGGCGGTGCCGGTTGCAACCTGTGCATGATCGAACTGGAAGGCGAGCCCGGCATGCGCAAGGCCTGCTCGACCACCGTGGCCGACGGCATGCGGGTGACCACCAAGTCGGAAAAGATCTTCAAGTCGCGCCAGGAAAGCCTGGCCAAGATCCTCGGTCCGCATCCGCATGTCTGCCTGACCTGCCCGCAGCGCGATGGCTGCAGCCGCACCACCTGTTCCTTCGGCAACCCGCCCGAGACCCGCTGTTGCGACATCTTCCCGACCTGCGAACTGCGCAAGATTGCCGATTTCGTCGGCATCCCCGGCACCACGCCGGGCTACAAGCCTGCTTCGTTGCCGGTGATCAAGGACGAACCCTTCTTTGACCGCGACTACAACCTGTGCATCGACTGCCGGCGCTGCCTGGCCGCCTGCAACGACATCCGCGGCGTCGGCTGCCTGGAAGTCAAGGAAGTCGAGACGCCGCAGGGCAAGCGCACCTATGTCGGTACCATTGCCGAGACGCTGGTCGATTCGGGCTGCAAGTTCTGCCAGGCCTGCGTCACGGTCTGCCCCACCGGCGCGCTGACCGACCGTACGCTGGACCCCGCCAGGCGCGAAGAATCCATGGTGCCCTGCAAGAGCGCCTGCCCGGCCGGCATCGACGTGCCGCGCTACGTCCAGCTCGCCGCCGAGGGCAAGTATGGCGAGGCCATCGCCGTGGTGCGCGAAAAACTGCCCTTCCCGGGTATCGTCGGTCGCGCCTGCTTCGCCATGTGCGAGGCGGCCTGCCGTCGCGGCAAGCTCGACGATCCGCTCTCGATCAGGACGCTGAAGCGCGTGGCCGATGACAACGACACCGGCATCTGGCGCCAGTATTCGAGGCAACTGCCGCCCAGCGGACGCAAGGCGGCCGTGATCGGCGCCGGCCCGGCGGGCCTGACCGTGGCCTGGTATTTGGCGAAGAAGGGCCACGCCGTCACCGTGTTCGATGCCCAGCCGTCCTCGGGCGGCATGGCGCGTTACGGCATTCCTTCGTATCGCGTTCCCGGCGAGGTGATCGACCGCGAAGTCGGCGAGGTGGAGAAGCTCGGTGTCAAGTTCCAGTACGACACGCGCATCGACAACATGGATGAGCTTTTCGGCCAGGGCTTCGAGGCCGTGTTCATCGGCATCGGCTGCCAGGGCGGGGACAAGCTCGGTATTCCGGGCGACGACCTCGACGGCGTGGTCGACAGCCCGACCTATCTGCGCGCCGCAACCATGGGCCTGGTGAATACGCCGCACGGCATCCAGGTCGGCAAGAAGGTGGCCGTGATCGGCGGCGGCAACGTCGCCACCGATAACGCCCGCTCCTCCGTCCGTTATGGCGCTTCGGTCGACATGGTGTATCGCCGTACCAAGGAGGAAATGCCGGCCCGCGACGAGGAATTCGAGGGCTGCGTGGAGGAGGGCGTGAATATCCGCTACCTGCTGGCGCCGAAGAAGATCGAGGCCGGCAATAACGGTCATCGCCTGAACATCACTTATTCGAAGATGCAGCTGGGCGAGGCCGATGCCTCGGGTCGCCGTCGTCCGATCGACACCGGAGAGGAAGTCACCGAGGGCGTCGACCTGGTGGTGGCCGCGGTCGGCCAGCACCCGAAGAAGTTCGAAGGCTTCGGCGTCG
>JALHNN010000300.1 GCA_022843505.1 Sulfuritalea sp. | reverse complement strand
TGCATTTCGGGAAATTCTTTTCAGGGCTAAATCAATGAGTGCAAGAGGTGTATTTCCGGGCACCCGAATGCGGCGCATGCGTCGCGACGATTTTTCGCGGCGCCTGATGCGTGAGCACACGCTTACGGCCGATGATCTGATCTATCCGGTGTTCGTGCTGGAAGGGGCGAACCGCACCGAAGCCGTGGCGTCGATGCCCGGGGTGGAGCGCATGAGCCTGGATCGCCTGCTGCCGGTCGCCGAGACCGCCCTGAAGCTTGGTGTGCCGGCGCTGGCCCTGTTTCCAGTGGTAGACGGCGGCAAGAAGACCCCCGGCGCGGAAGAGGCCTGGAATCCGGCGGGCCTGGTTCCTACCGTCGTCGCTCGCCTGAAGCGGGAGTTTCCCGAGCTCGGCGTGATCACCGACGTTGCCCTCGATCCTTACACCAGCCATGGCCAGGACGGATTGATCGATCCGGACGATCCGCGCGGCTACGTGATGAACGACGAGACCCTCGAAGCCCTGGCGAAGCAGGCGCTGTGCCATGCACGCGCCGGCGCCGACGTGGTCGCGCCCTCGGACATGATGGACGGCCGCGTCGGTCGCATCCGTACCACGCTGGACGCCGAAAACCTAATCTACACCCGCATCCTGGCCTACTCGGCGAAGTATGCCTCGTCGTTTTACGGTCCGTTTCGCGACGCCGTGGGCTCGGCCGGGAATCTTGGCAAGGGCAACAAGCACACCTACCAGATGGATCCCGGCAATTCCGACGAGGCCTTGCGCGAGATTGCGCTCGACCTCGACGAGGGTGCCGACATGGTGATGGTCAAGCCCGGCATGCCCTACCTCGACATCGTGCGCCGCGTCAAGGACGAGTTCGGCGTGCCGACCTATGCCTACCAGGTCAGCGGCGAATACGCGATGCTGAAGGCGGCGGCGCAAAACGGTTGGCTGGCGCACGACGCGGTGATGATGGAGTCCCTGTTGTGCTTCAAGCGCGCCGGCTGCGATGGCATCCTCACCTATTTCGCGCTGGATGCGGCGAAACTCCTGAAGGCGTGAGAGACGGCGCCGGGCGTAGCGGAGGTTTCACGGAGCACCGCTCCGCGCCCGCACAACCGGCTGGCGTGGGGGTACGGCGATTCGGTAGCGGGATCAGCGAGCCAGGATCGGCCATTGCGCCGGCCATGCGGCGAGCGGGTCGTCCTTGAAGCCGCTTTTGACGAAACGCTGCCAGCGGCCCAGGGTGTAACAAACCAGCAGGTTGGCGTGGGCGGGGAAATCGTGGTCCGCCGCCAGGGCGCCCTGTGCCGCGGCGACCTTGAGCGACTGCTTGAGCGTCGCGTCGATGCGGTCGAGCAGCTGGTTGATGCGCAACTGCAGGCGCGGGTTTTCATGCACCAGTGCATCGCCCACCAGGACCCGCGTCAGACCGCGGTTCTTTTGTGCAAAGCGCAGCAAGGAGGCGACGATGGCCTCGACCTGCTTGAGCCCCGATTCCTCGGCCGATTCGATCTGGGAAATCACCGAGAACACGCCGCTTTCAATGAACTCGATGAGGCCCTCGTACATCTGTGCCTTGCTCGCGAAGTGCCTGTAGAGCGCAGCTTCGGAAACCTGTAGCTGTTTCGCCAGCAGGGCCGTGGTCACCCTTTCGGCGGCCGGTCGCTCGAGCATTTCGGCGATGGTTTGCAGGATCAGCAGCTTCTTCTCGCCGACTTTCGCGGCACGCGCCTCGTTCATCTTTGCCTCCGGATTCCGCGCCTACTTGGACTTGATCAGGGTGCCGACACCTTCGTCGGTGAGGATCTCCAGCAGCAGCGCATGCTCGACGCGGCCGTCAATGATATGCACGCTGCGTACGCCGCTTCTCGCGGCATCGAGCGCGGAACCGATTTTCGGCAACATGCCTCCGGAAAGGGTGCCGTCAGCCACCATGTCATCGACCTGCTTGGGCGTGATGCCCGTGAGCAGATTGCCCGCCTGGTCGAGCACGCCCGGCGTGTTGGTCAGCAGGACGAGCTTCTCGGCCTTGAGGACCTCGGCGATCTTTCCGGCCACGACATCGGCATTGATGTTGTAGGTCTCGCCCTCGCTGCCGACTCCGATCGGCGCGATTACCGGGATGAAGTCGCCGGTATCGAGCAGGGCGATCAGGCTCGGGTCGATGGAGACGATGTCGCCCACCTGGCCGATGTCGATCAGGTCGCCGGGATTGTCCTTGTTTTCCATCATCAGCTTCTTGGCGCGAATGAAGTTGCCATCCTTGCCGGTGAGGCCTACCGCCTTGCCGCCATGCTGGTTGATGAGGTTGACGATCTCCTTGTTCACCTGGCCGCCGAGCACCATTTCGACGACTTCCATGGTTTCGGCGTCGGTGACGCGCATGCCCTGAACGAACTCCCCCTTCTTGCCTACCCGGGCCAGCAGGCTTTCGATCTGCGGGCCGCCGCCATGGACCACGACCGGGTTCATGCCCACCAGCTTGAGCAGCACGACGTCGCGGGCAAAGCACTGCTTGAGGTGGTCGTCGGTCATGGCATTGCCGCCGTACTTGACGACGATGGTTTTGCCGTGGAAGCGCTTGATGTAGGGCAGGGCCTCGGCCAGGACGCCCGCCTTGGCGGGCGGAGGGAGCTTTGATGTCATGGGCAGGAGCGAGTGCGAGTGGCAACTCCGGGCATTCTAGCCGGCTTGCCTGCCGCCAGGGAAAGCGTGCCGGGCGTGGGCTCGCGCCGTGCCGCCCGGCGGAAGCGGTATTACTTGAACTGCCCCCGCGCCTTCATGCGGTCACAGGCATTGGCCCGGGGAGCGGGCAGTGTCTTGCCCTGTTCCTTGGCCTTGGCTTCCATCGCCTTGTGATGCTCGGCCTGGTAGGTCTTGCATTCGTCGTAGGTCTTGAACGACCACATCTTGTCGCGGTGTGCCGTACGCTCCTCCGACGACATCAGCGACCATCCGGGCGTGTTGCCCTGATTGAGCGCATAGCGGCCACCCTTGCCCGGCCCCATGCCGCCCATGCCCATGCCTCCCATTCCGCCCATCCCCGGTCCGGGTTGGGCAATTACCGGTGCGACAAGGGCGGCGCTCAGTAAAGCGATCATTGTCATTTGCGTGGTTTTCATGATGCTCCCTTTCAGTACGTGGACACCGACGGAGGTCGGCTTGCTTCCAGTCAAGACCACTTGCTGCGCTGCGGCAAGGCGAGAATCGCAACAGTTTGTAAATCCGTCGGCAAGCACCGTACAGCGTTCCTTGAGCGCCTGATCGCGGCCGTGGCGATTGTTCATCTGCGCATAATCAATTCCTATGTATGGGATCGGAAAATAGTCTTGGACAAAGCTATTTCAATCCAACACAATTTAATCATCAAGGTTGTTGCGGATTCCGCGGTACTGCCCGTGAAATAGTCCGGTACGCGTAACAGTCTGATCACGTGTTGTTTTTTGCTTTCATCGGCGCCCCCTTA
This sequence comes from Sulfuritalea sp., assembly GCA_022843505.1. Classification (GTDB taxonomy): domain Bacteria; phylum Pseudomonadota; class Gammaproteobacteria; order Burkholderiales; family Rhodocyclaceae; genus Sulfuritalea. The sequence continues at coordinate 972 of JALHNN010000300.1, read as the reverse complement.
GGGCGCTAACGTCGCGCTGCAATCTAGAGGAGAAGCAAGATGCATATCGAACCTGGTCTCGTCGTCGGAGCTGCCAAGCTTGCCCTGGGTTTTGCCACGGCGGCGGGAGCGCTCGCCTATTCCGCCAAACTGGCAGTGGACATGGCCAAGAAGGACGGTTTCGGCCGGACTGCGTCCCGCACGCTTGTAGCCACCCTATTGGTTCTGAGCTTTTTTGAGATCCTGCCGCACTATCCGGTCGGGGTTTCCGAGGTGCATTTCATCCTCGGTTCCACGCTGTTCCTGATGTTCGGCGCCGGCCCTGCGGCTTTCGGGCTGGCAATTGGACTGCTGACCCAAGGCCTGGTTTTTGCGCCGGCCGATCTGCCCCAGTACGGCATGAACGTGACCAGCCTCCTGGTGCCCCTGCTGGCGGTGAATGTCCTGGCCAGCCGCATCATCCCGGCAAAGACCGCCTATACCGACGTCAGCTATCGGCAGGCATTGAAGCTGTCGACGGCCTATCAGGGCGGCGTCATTGCGTGGGTTGCCTTCTGGGCCTTCTACGGGGCCGGAATCAACGCGGAAAGCATTTCCAGTGTTGCCACCTTCGGCGCGGCCTACCTCAGCGTCATCGTGATCGAGCCGGTAATCGACCTCGGCATCCTGGCGGCGGCCAAGGCGCTGCGTTCCGTGGAGCGCAGCGGCCTGTTCCATTCGCGCCTGTTTCAACCCGCGGCCTGATCATTCCCAGCCTCCGGTGCCGGCACCGGAGGCTGCGCGCAAACCGTTGTCACCCCCACCCCTCCAGCACGTTTTTTGCACAAGAACAATAACAGGAACCATGCCATGAACAAGGCAGACATGAAGGAAGCGATCCTCGAGGCCAAGATCGCGAAGGACCTGAAATGGGCCGACATCGCCAAGGCAGCCGGCATTTCACCGGAATTCACCTGCTCGGCCTGCCTGGGTATGAATCATCTCGAAAAGAAG
>JALHNN010000299.1:2590-4426 GCA_022843505.1 Sulfuritalea sp. | reverse complement strand
CATCGAGGCCACGGCATCGACGCGCAGCGCATCGACGTGGAACTCGCCCAGCCAATAGGCCGCCGAGGAAAGCAGGAAGCTCCTGACTTCGTTGCGGCCGTAATTGAACACATGGGTGCCCCAGTCCGGATGCATCTTCTGCTTCGGGTCCTCGTGCTCGTAAAGCGCCGTGCCGTCGAAATGCGCCAGCGCCCAGTCGTCAGCCGGAAAGTGGCCCGGCACCCAGTCGAGGATCACGCCGATGCCTGCCTGGTGAAGGCTGTCGACCAGGAAGCGCAGGTCGTCGGCGCCGCCGAAGCGCGAACTGGGCGCGAAGAAGCCGGTACATTGGTAGCCCCAGGATTCGTCGAGCGGGTGCTCCATCAGCGGCATGAATTCGACGTGGGTGTAGCCCATGTCCTTCAGGTAGGGCACCAGGCGCGCCGCCAGTTCCCGATAGCCGTAGAAGGCGCCGCCCGGATGGCGCATCCAGCTGCCCGGATGCATCTCGTAGATGCTCATCGGTGCCGCCAGCCAGTCGCTTTTCTCCCGCCCCTGCATCCACGCGCCGTCATTCCAGGCATACAGCGAATCCGCCGTCACACAACAGGCGGTGGCCGGGCGCCGCTCGAAGGCACGCGCGTAGGGGTCGCTCTTCAGCTTCACCTCCCCGCTGCCGCGCACGCGCAACTCGAATCGATACAGCGCGCCGACCGCCAGTTGCGGAATGAACAGCTCCCAGACGCCGGAGGCGCCCAGCGTCGCCATCGGATGCGCGCGGCCGTCCCAGGCGTTGAAGGCGCCCACCACCGAGACGCGCTCGGCATTCGGCGCCCAGACCCGGAAGCAGACACCGGCAATGCCGTCGCGGGTCTGCGCCACCGCGCCGAAGCTGCGCCAGGCCTGGCGCAGGCGCCCGGCGTTGAACAGGAACAGGTCGTCGGCCGGCGGCTGCGGCGGGAAGGCATAGGGATCGAACTGCCGCGTTCCGTCGATCTCCAGCTGCCAAGGCCGCGGCGGCGGTGTCGCGCCCTGCCATTCGAACAGGTCGGTCCCCTTGCGACGCGCCAGCGGCGCCCATTGGCCGGGAGCCAACTCCACCGCGACGGACCTTGCGTGGGGACGGAACACGCGCAGTCGCCAGCCGGCGCCGTCGGGATGCAGGCCGAGGACGGCGAAAGGATCATGTTCGCGCGCTTCAAGCAATGCGGCGCAGGCGGAAGCAGGCATGGTTATATACTCAGATCAGTTTTTGCTATCGTATTGATTGTAGCCGCAATGGAGAATTCGCCTTGGAATCAGTTCGAAAACATCGCGGCAACGGGCGAGGGCAAGGGATCGGCCAAGAGGAGGCAGCGTCGTGAGAAACACTGAAATCGCCCGCAATACCTTCGGCATCGTGCTGGCTGGCGGCCGCGGCAGCCGCCTGATGCAGCTCACCGACTGGCGCTCGAAACCGGCGGTGCCTTTCGGCGGCAAGTTCCGCATCATCGACTTCACGCTGTCGAACTGCGTGAATTCCGGCATCCGCCGTGTCGGCGTCGCCACCCAGTACAAGGCGCAGAGCCTGATCCAGCACCTGCAGCGCGGCTGGAGCTTCCTCGACGGCCGCTTCCACGAGTTCATCGACATCCTGCCGGCCCAGCAGCAGGTCGGCGAGGACTGGTACCGGGGAACCGCCGATGCGGTATTCCAGAATCTGGACCTGATCCGCCGCAACCGGCCCAAGTATGTCCTGGTAGCCTCCGGCGATCACATCTACAAGATGAACTACGCCCGCATGCTGGCCGAACACGCCGAGCGCAATGCCGACTTCACCGTAGCCTGCATCGATGTACCCCGCGAGGATGCCACCGG
>JALHNN010000299.1:0-2580 GCA_022843505.1 Sulfuritalea sp. | reverse complement strand
ACGTCGACGACCAGCAGCGCGTGGTGGCTTTCGTCGAGAAACCCAAGGACCCGCCGGCGATTCCCGGCCGCCCGGACCGCGCGCTGGCCAGCATGGGCGTGTATGTCTTCAACGCCGACTTCCTCTACGAACAGCTGATCCGCGATCACGACGATCCGAAATCCTCGCACGACTTCGGCAAGGACCTGATCCCGCATTGCGTGGACCGCTACCGGGTGTTCGCCCACAACTTCGTCAAATCCTGCGTCGGCATGGACGAGACCGGCATCCCCTACTGGCGCGATGCCGGCACCATCGACGCCTACTGGGAAGCCAACATGGAGCTGACCAAGGTCACCCCGGAACTCAACCTCTACGACGACGACTGGCCGATCTGGACTCACCAGGAACAGCTGCCGCCGGCCAAGTTCGTCTTCGACGACGACGGCCGCCGCGGCATGGCGGTCGATTCGCTGGTCTCCGGCGGCGACATCATCAGCGGCGCCGTGGTACGCCATTCGCTGCTGTTCTCGCGGGTGCATGTGCACAGCTACGCCGAGATCGTCGATTCGGTGATCCTCCCCGACGTGGATATCGGCCGGCGCGCACGGCTGCGCCGGGTGGTGATGGACAAGCATTGCCGGGTCCCCGAGGGCCTCAGCATCGGCTACGACATCGAGGCCGACCGCAAGCGCTTCCATGTCAGCGAGAACGGCATCACCCTGGTCACGCCGGAAATGTTGGGACAGCAGGCGCACCATATAAGGTGAATGTCATGATCGACAACACGATCATGACATTCACCAAGGTCTTCATGGCCCCCCACCCCTGCGCCCCGCCCCAGGGCGGGGATCGAAAGGTGTTCGCTTCGCTCGAAATGGTGTGTCGCGGCGCCAGCCGTCTGGTCCGAATCCAGTCATGAAATCCCTCGACCTCGTCTTTCTCTGGCACATGCACCAGCCGGACTACCGCGACCATGGCGGCGCGGCGGACGAGGGCGAGATCATGCTGCCCTGGGTCTACCTTCACGCCATGAAGGATTACGTCGACATGGCGGCGCATCTCGAGCGCCATCCGCAGATCCGTTGCGTGGTGAACCTGGTGCCGGTGCTGCTGGACCAGATCGACGACTATGTGCGGCAGTTCGCCAGCGGAAAATTCCGCGATCCGCTGCTGCGCATGCTGGCCGCACCCGACCTGGGCACGATTTCCGACGACGAGCGACGCATGCTGCTGGGCACCTGCTTCCGCAGCAACCACGTGACGATGCTCGCACCCTTCCCGTATTACAAGCGCCTGCATGACCTCTATCAGATGCTGACGGCGCAAGGCGAGAATGCCTGCCGCTACCTTTCCGGCGACTACTTTTCCGACCTCGTCACCTGGTACCACCTGGCCTGGACCGGTGAAACCGAAAGGCGACGCAATCCGCTGATCGCGAACCTGATGAGCCAGGGCGAAAACTATGGCATTGATGACCGCCGCCGGCTGCTTGCCGCCATAGGCGAAATGATCGGCAGCCTGATCCCGCGCTGGAAGGCCCTGGCCGACCGCGGCCAGGTCGAGCTCTCGTCGACCCCGCAGACCCATCCCCTGGCGCCGCTGCTGCTGGATTTTCGTGTCGCCCGCGAATCGGTGCCCGATGCGCCGCTGCCCTTCGCCACGGCCTACCCCGGCGGTCGCACCCGCGTCCAGGCCCACATCGATGCCGCCAAGGCCAGCCATGCCGCGCACTTCGGCGCGCCGCCCGTCGGCATGTGGCCCGCCGAGGGAGCCGTCTCCACGGAGTTCGTCAAGCACCTGGCATCGGCCGGCTGCCGCTGGATCGCCAGCGGCGAAGGCGTCTTGCGCAACAGCCTGGTGGCCAGCGACGTCACCGACGGACGCGCGGCCTACCACCCCTGGCGCCTGGAGCAGGCGCCCGGACTCACCCTGTTCTTCCGCGACGAGAGGCTTTCCGACCTGATCGGCTTCGACTATGCCAAATGGCATGGCCGCGATGCCGCCCAGCACCTGGTGCAACAGCTCAAGGCGATACTCGACGCGGCCGGTCCGGACGAGCATCCCGTGGTCAGCATCATCCTCGATGGCGAGAACGCCTGGGAGCACTTCCCCTACAACGGCTATTATTTCTTCGACGACCTCTACGGACTGCTTGCCGGGCAGCCGAACATCCGCACCACGACCTACGCCGAGCTGCTCGCCCGCGACGCGCCACCGCGGTCCGTCGTGCTGCCGAAACTGACCGCGGGCAGCTGGGTTTACGGCAGCATGTCCACCTGGATCGGCGACGAGGCCAAGAACCGGGGCTGGGATCTGCTTTGCGAAGCCAAGCAGAGCTGCGACCGCGTGCTCGCCAGCGGGCGCCTCAGCGACGTGCAGGTCGCCGCCGTGGAAACCCAGCTCGCGATCTGCGAAAGCTCGGACTGGTTCTGGTGGTTCGGCGACTACAATCCCTCCGCCGCCGTCGCCAGCTTCGACAGCCTCTACCGGCGCAACCTCGGGCGCCTCTATGGGCTGCTGCAGCTTGAACCACCGGCCAGCCTGGCCCATCCCATATGTGCCGGATCGGATACCGCCAGCGGCGGCTCGATGCGCCGC
>JALHNN010000298.1 GCA_022843505.1 Sulfuritalea sp. | reverse complement strand
AAAGGCGATGGCGTGGCCGTCGAAGGCCTCTTCCAGGCGCTTGACGCTGCCGCGGAAATCCTTGCGCCGCGACAGCAGGTTCACGCTGAGGATGCCGTCGTCGGCCAGCCGCGCGCGGCAGTCGAGATAGAAGGGCAGGGTGTCCAGCCGCCCGGTGCGGGCATCGGCGTCGAAGCCGTCGACCAGGATCAGGTCGTAGCGGCCGCGGGTTTCGATGATGAAGTCGGCGCCGTCGGCGTGGCGGATGACGATTCTGTCCTCATCCTCGGGCAGCTTGAAGAACTGGCGCGCGGCGGCGGTCACGCGCGGCTCGATCTCGACCACGGTGATCCGGGCCTGCGGCCGGTGGCGGTGCAGGAACTTGGTCAGCGAGGCGGCGCCAAGCCCGATCTGCAGCACCTGCCGCGGCCAGTCCCAGTCGCGCAGCAGGAGCGGCACCATCATCTCGCGCGTGTAGTCGAGTTCCAGCGCCCAGGGCCGGGCGATGCGCATCGCGCCCTGCACCCAGCTCGAACCGAAGTGCAGGTAGCGGACCCCCGCCTCCTCGGAAATGTCGATATTCAATGGAGCAGGCGGCCTTCCGGCGGAAACAGTTCGTCGAGCACCTCGGGGCCGAAGCGGTATTCGTGGCCGCAGATCTCGTCCTCGACGGCGATGATCTCGGCGTCGGCGAGCATGGACTCGATTTCCTCGCGGCCCAGCGAAAGCAGCATGTTGCGCACCTTTTCCTCGTCGCGCGGGCAGTGCCACTGGGCCGGGCGCGGCGGGTAGAGGCGAACCTTCTCATCGTGGAACAGCCGCGTCAGCAGGGTCTCGGGCGGCAGCAGCAGTTCTTCCGCCCGGACGGTGGCGGCCAGGGCTTCGATGCGCTCCCAGCCGTCGGGGTCGAGCACGTCGGCATTGGGCAGCTTCTGCAGGAACAGGCCGCAGGCGGATTCGGCGCCGGCCGTCAGCCATAGCCGCGCCGGCTGCTGCTCGGACTTTTCCAGGTAATGCTCGAAGACGGCGGCGACGGTCTCGCCGGTCAGCGGCACCACGCTCTGGTAGGGCGTCTCGGCGTCCTTGCCCTGCAGGGTCAGCACCAGCTGGCCGTCGCCGAGCAGCGCGGGGACGCCGGTGACATGGGTCGGGGCCTCGTCGGAAAGGCTGCTGCGGGCCATGCCGCGCAACTGCAGTTTCTCGTTGCAATCCATCACCAGCATCGACACCGGGCCGTGGCCTGTCATCTGGAAGCCGATGCGCCCGGGGGCCTTGAGGTTGCTGCCGATCAGCGCGGTGACGGCGGCCAGCTCGCCGAGCAGCTCGCGCACCGGTGCCGCGTAGCCGCGCTGGGCCGTCATCTCGGCCCAGGAGGGCCCGAGCTGCACCAGCGCGCCGCGGATGTCGAGTTCCTCGAGCAGGAAGCGATGGACGGCGTCCATCAACGCACGAAAGAGTCGAAGAGCGTGGGGTCGAAACCGACCAGGATCTGGCCGGAATCGTTTTCGACGATGGGGCGGCGGATCACGCTGGAGTGTTCCATCATCAGCGCCACGGCGGCGCTCTGGGTGGTGATCGCCTGCTGCTCGGGCGCGAGCTTGCGCCAGGTCGGGCCCTTGGTGTTCACCAGGGTCTGCCAGCCCAGGGTGCGGCACCACAGCACCAGCCGGTCGCGCGGCACGCCCTGCTTCTTGTAGTCGTGGAATTCGTAGCTGATGTGGTTGGCCTCGCACCAGGCGAAGGCCTTTTTCATCGTGTCGCAGTTCTTGATGCCGTAGATCCTGATCATTGCTGTGCAATTCGTGTGGCCGGGGATGGAGCCGAATCATAGCAAAGGGGGCATAATTTCCTTGACATGAACCCGCGAATTCGTCGAAACCGCCCGGGCGGCGAGCTTGATCGGCACCGCGCCCGCCCGCTGCCGTGCGCTGCCGGCGAAAGTCCCGCGCTAACCCTTCCGGGGTAGGGCACGCCGGCAACAAAAGCGGCATAATCCACGCGCCATGAATACATCCTTCCTCCTGCGCCGCGTCCTGCCGGCGCTGTTCGTGGCCGGCATCGCCGCCGGCCTGTTTTTCTGGAAGACCCAGGCCAAGCCGGTCAGCGTGGTGCTGAAGTCGGTGGATCGCGGCCGGGTCGAAGCCACGGTGGTGAATACCCGCGCCGGCACCGTCGAGGCCTGCCAGCGCACCAAGCTGTCCACCATCATGGGCGGGCGCATCGAGTACCTCGGCGTCAAGGAAGGCGACAAGGTCAAGAAGGGCCAGTTGCTGATGAAGCTGTGGAACGACGACCAGAAGGCGCAGCAGGCCCTGGCCGAGGCGCAGCGGGCGATGGCCGCGCAGCGCGTCAAGGAGGTGTGCACCACGGCCGCGAGCTCCATGCGCGAAGCCGAGCGCCAGGCTTCGCTGAAGAACAAGGGCTTCGTCTCCGAGGCTCGTGAAGACACGGCGCGCAGCGAGGCCGATGCCCGCGGCGCGGCCTGCGAAACCGCGCGTGCCGACGTCGCCCAGGCCGCCGCCCGCGTTGCCGTGACCCGGGTGGAGCAGGGCCGCATGGTGCTTTACGCGCCCTTCGACGGCACGGTGGCGAAGATCGTCGGCGAGCTCGGCGAGTATTCGACGCCGTCGCCGCCCGGCGTGCCGACGCCGCCGGCCATCGACCTGATCGATGAGACCTGCCTCTACGTCAAGGCGCCGATGGACGAGGTCGACGCGCCCAAGATCAAGGCCGGCCTGCCGGTGCGCGTCTCGCTCGACGCCCTGCCCAAGCAGCCGCTCGCCGGCAAGGTGCGCCGCGTCGCGCCCTATGTGCTGGCGGTGGAGAAGCAGGCGCGCACCGTGGATGTCGAGGTCGATTTCGAGCGGCCGCCCGGGGTGAATATCCTGGTCGGCTACAGCGCCGACGTCGAGGTGGTGCTCGATACCCGCGAAAAGGTGCTGCGCGTGCCCACCGCGGCGCTGATCGAAGGCTCGCGCGTGATGGTGCTGAATGCCGACAGCGGCAGGCTCGAGGAGCGGGCGGTCAAGGCCGGACTTGCCAACTGGGAATACACCGAGGTCGTCGACGGACTCAAGGAGGGCGAGCGCATCGTCACCTCGCTGGAGCGCGAAGGCGTGAAAGTCGGCGCCCGTGCCACGGCGGCTGAGAACCCGAAAGCCAAGTAAGCCGCTGTCCATGGCATTGATCAAGCTTGCCGGCATCGAGCGTGTCTTCCACCTGGGCGACAGCGCGGTGCATGCGCTCGACCGCCTCGATGTCGCCATCGAGGCCGGCGAGTACGTCGCCATCATGGGGCCCTCGGGCTCGGGCAAGTCCACGCTGCTCAACCTGCTGGGCTTGCTCGACCGGCCCAATGCCGGCAGCTACCACCTCGAGGGCCGCGACGTCACCACGCTCTCGCCCGACGAGCAGGCCGAGGTCAGGAGCCACCGCATCGGCTTCGTCTTCCAGAGCTTCCACCTCGTGCCGCGCCTCACCGCCGCCGAGAACATCGCCCTGCCGATGATGCTGGCGGGCATCCCGGCCGACGAGCGTTCGAGGCGGGTGGCGCAGGCGCTCAAAGACTTCGGCCTCGACCAGCGCGCCGACCACCGGCCCGACCAGCTTTCCGGCGGCCAGCGCCAGCGCGTGGCGATCGCCCGCGCCACCATCATGCAGCCGGCCATGCTGCTGGCTGACGAGCCCACCGGCAACCTCGACCGCGCCACCGGCGACGACGTGATCCACCTGCTGGAGCAGCTCAATGCCATAGGCATGACCCTGCTGGTTGTCACCCACGACCAGAAGCTGGGGGCGCGGGCGCGGCGGCAGCTGATGATGGAAGACGGGAAGTTGAAGCAGGACAGTGCTTCAACTTCCCTTCGGGACAATGACAGCTATCCCCCCAGCCCCCTTTCCGGGAAAGGGGGTGACGGTGGTTCGCCGGCTGCGCCGGCTCCGGGCGTAACGGTCTAGCGGTTGGCCATGCGCTACCCCGACGTCCTGCGCTTCGCCCGCGATGCCGCCGGCGGCTACCCCTTGCGTACCTCGCTCTCGGTGCTGGCGATGGCCATCGGCGTCGCCGCCGTGGTGATGCTCACCGCCCTGGGCGACGGCGCCCGGCGCTATGTGGTGGACCAGTTCTCGGCGTTGGGCAGCAACCTGGTCATCGTCATGCCCGGGCGCTCGGCCACCGGCGGCTTTTCCCCGGCCAATGCCGTGACCACCACGCCGCGCGACCTGACGGTGGACGATGCCTTCGCCGTCAGCCGCCAGCCCTCGGTGCGTCGCGCTTCGCCGCTGTCGGTCGGTACCTCGGAGATCAGCGCCCGCGGCCGGCTGCGTGAAACCGTGGTGGCCGGGGTGGCTTCGACCTACGCCGACATCCGCGGCTTCAAGATGGCACAGGGACAGTTCCTGCCGGAGTCGGACTGGAACCGCGGTGCGCCGGTGGCGGTGATCGGTTCCA
>JALHNN010000297.1 GCA_022843505.1 Sulfuritalea sp. | reverse complement strand
GCCCGCGGCATCGAGCGCCACCACCATGCCCATGCCGCCCCGGGTCATCGCCGCCAGCGCCGCCGGAACCATGGCGCTGTCCGGCAGGGTGGGCATGGCCGTGTTCATGACATCGCCGACGTGGGTCAGCAGCTTGCGTCCCAGCGCGCCGCCCGGATGCGAGCGGGCGAAATCCTCGGCGCCGAAGCCGCGCGCATCGAGCAGGGCGACCGCCAGTGCGTCGCCCAGCGCCAGGGCGGCGGTGGTGCTGGCGGTGGGGGCGAGGTTGAGCGGGCAGGCTTCCTGATCGACGCGGGCGTCGAGGTGGATGTCCGCCTCGTGGGCAAGCGACGAAGACTCGTTGCCGGTGATGGCGATCAGCTTGCCGCCGAGGCGCTTCACCAGGGGCACGATGGTCAGCAGTTCGTCGTTCTCGCCCGAATTCGAAATCGCGATCAGCACATCGTCGCGGGTGATCATGCCGAGGTCGCCATGCACGGCTTCCGCCGCATGGACGAAGTAGGCGGGCGTACCGGTGCTGGCGAAGGTCGCGGCCAGCTTGCGGGCAATGTGGCCGGATTTGCCGATGCCGCTGACGACGACCCGCCCGCGGCTGCCGAGGATCATCGCCACGGCGGCACCGAAGGCGCCATCAAGCCGGCGGCCGAGCGCCGCCACCGCGGTCGCCTCGATCTCCAGTACCTGGCGACCCATGGCCACGGCGCGATCCGCGTCGCTTGCGGCGGCGCTCGGGGGAATGGCTTGGTTCATCTCGGGCCGGCGTTTATGATGGAGCCAAATTATAGCAACCGCCACCGCGGCCCCCGTTTCGCCTGCCCCAGACGATCATCGCACCATGACCGACACACTGCCGCTGATCCTGTTGCTGCTGGCCGCCGCGGTCGTGGTCGTGGCCGTGTTCCGCACGCTCGGCCTGCCGCCCATCCTCGGCTACCTGCTGGTCGGAGCCGCGCTCGGGCCGCATGCCGCAGGTTGGGTGCCCGATACCGAGGAGACCCGCCACCTCGCCGAGTTCGGCGTGGTCTTCCTCATGTTCAGCATCGGCCTCGAGTTCTCGCTGGCACGCCTCTACTCGATGAAGCGCATCGTCTTCGGCCTCGGTGCCGCGCAGGTCGTCGTCAGCACCCTGATCGCCACGCTGCTGGCGCGCCTGCTGGGCATCCCCTGGTTGGCGGGCCTGGCGCTGGGCGGGGCACTGGCGATGTCCTCCACCGCCATGCTTTCCAAGCTCCTCACCGAACGCGGCGAGCTCGATGCGCCGCACGGCCGCGAGGTGATCGGCGTGCTGCTGTTCCAGGACATCGCCGTGGTGCCGCTGCTGGTGCTGATCCCGGCCTTTTCGCAGCCGGTCGACGTGATGGCCGAGGCGTTGCTGCTGGCGGCGATCAAGGCCGCGATCCTGCTCGCCCTGGTGCTGTTCGTCGGCCAGCGCGCGCTTTCGGCCTGGTTCTACATGGTGGCGCGGCGCAAATCGGCCGAGCTGTTCATGCTCAACGTGCTGCTGATCACCCTGGGCCTGGCCTGGCTCACCGAGCTGGCCGGCTTGTCGCTGGCGCTGGGCGCCTTCACCGCCGGCATGCTGATCGGCGAAACCGAATACCGCTATCAGGTGGAAGAGGACATCAAGCCCTTCCGCGACGTGCTTCTGGGACTTTTCTTTGTCGCCATCGGCATGCGTCTGGACGTGCCGCAGATCCTTGCCCAGTGGTGGCTGGTGGGCGCCCTCCTGGCTGCCCTGCTGGCCTTCAAGCTGGCCGTGGTCGGCATCGCCTCGCGCCTGCTTGGCAGCTCGCCAGGAACGGCCCTGCGCAGCGGCTTGTGGCTGTGCGCCGGCGGCGAGTTCGGCTTCGTCATCCTGGCCCGCGCTGGCGACGTCAAGCTGCTCGGGCCCGAGGTGTTGCAGTCGCTGCTGGCGGCGATGGTGCTGTCGCTGATGCTGGCACCCCTGATCATCCATTTCTCCGAGCGCCTGGTGTTCCGTTTCGTCGCTTCGGAGTGGCTGCTGCGCTCGATGCAGCTGACCCAGCTTGCGGCGCAGTCGCTGGCCACCGACAAGCACGCCATCCTCTGCGGTTACGGCCGCACCGGCCAGCACCTGGCGCGCTTCCTCGAGGCCGAAGGCATTTCCTACATGGCGCTCGACCTCGACCCGGAGCGCGTGCGCGAGGCCAGCGTCGCCGCCGAGGCGGTTTCCTTCGGCGACGCGGCGAAAAAGGAGACCCTGCTCGCCGCCGGCCTGTCGCGCGCCCGCGTCGTGGTGGTCACCTTCGCCGACATCGACGCCGCGCTGCGCGTGATCCATCGCGTGCGCGAACTGCGACCCGATGTCGCCGTCGTCGCCCGCGCCCGCGACCAGGACGACATCGAGAAGCTCTACGCCGCGGGGGCCGCCGAGGTGGTGCCGGAGGCGCTCGAGTCCAGCGTCATGCTGGCGACCCATGCCCTGGCGCTGTCTGGCATCCCGATGCACAAGGTGATCAAGCGCCTGCGCGAGATGCGCGAGCACCACTATGCCCTGCTGCGCGGCTTTTTCCATGGCGCCACCGATGCCGGCGCCCACCTCGCCGATGCCGACCAGCCGCGCCTGCACGCGGTGACCCTGACGCCCGGTGCCTGGGCCATCGGCCGCGCTGTCGGCGAAATCGATTTGGCGCAAGTCGGCGCTGACGCCACGGCGATTCGCCGCCGCACCCAGCGCGCGCTGAAGCTGGCCCCCACCCTGCAGCTGATCGAGGGCGACGTGGTGGTGCTGATCGGTACCGCGGCGGCGGTGAACGCCGGCGAGGAGCGCCTGCTGCGCGGCAAGTGAGGGTCGCTGCCGCACCTGTCAGCGCCGCATCACCGGCGCCAGCCAGGCGCGGTCCTCCCGGACGAAATAGTGCGGCGCAAAGCCGTCCAGTGCCTGCGGCGCGGTGATGCGGGTATCGGCAGCCCAGCGATGGCCGGCCAGGGCGCGCTGGATTTCCAGCAGGGGAGTCACTGCGCCGAGTGCAAACGTCACGAGCAGGATGAGGCGCCAGCTTGCAGGCATGGCGAAGCCGCCGCGAGCGGTCAGGGTGTCCGCCAGCACCAGCCAGAGCATCGTGAGGGCAGGGATCGATGCCCGCATCAGGAGGTCGTTGTTCGGACCCGATTGGGTCCAAGGCAGGGCCAGCAGCAGCGCGACCGCCACGAATGCCAGGGGCGATCGATCGCGCCATAACAGGAGAACGCAGCAGATCCCCGCTTCCAGTACCACGAAGGCCAGCTTGTCGCCCGGCGTCGGCGGATGCTGCAGCACCGCGATGGTCGGTGTCAGGGCGTTCGCTTCGCCGGCAGCGCCGAAGAAGCCCGACAGCAGGTATCCGGCGATCAGTGCGGCAGGCGGCGCGGCCAGCGCGAGGGCAGAGATCAAGGTGCTGCGATCAGCCGTTGCGCCGAGCAGCATGCGCCACTTGGGCAAGGCTGCGACCACTGCCAGCGGCAGCAGACCGACGGCGACGAGGGGCGACCAGAGCATGAGCGGCAGGAAAAGCAGGGGCAGGCTGGCGAGGAAGCGCGCATCGTCGCGCAGGCGCCATAGCCAGGCACCGGCGATCCAGCCCGGCAGGCCGTGGTTGGGCACCCAGAAAAGCAGCGTCGAGTTTGACGAGTACTGCATGCCGCCGGCCCACCACTCGATGTGCTGGGCGGGCCAGGGCAGGCGGCCCTCGCGCCATAGCAGGCCGAGCACGTCGAGCCCGCTGGCAAAGGCAAACACGAGCGCGGCAGCAAGCATGCGCGCACGGCCGCCGCGAAGATTCGCGCAGAAGAACAATGCGACGCCGAGCCAGGTCCACGCCAGCAGCAGCCGGTCGAGCCACGCCATGCCGGCGATCAGCCCGGTCAGGGCCGCCGGCAGGTAGTAGCCGAGAGGCGCGCGCAACAGCATGGTCCCGGCGCCGTCGACATAGCGCGGCGGCCAGGGCTCGGCGACGAGGTCGCGCAGCACCGCGAAACGCGGCACCCAGTCCACACCGTTGGCGTGAAGCAGGTGGCCGGCGCCGCCGAATGCGGTCCAGGCTCCGGCGAAGATCGCAAGCAATGCCCAGTTGGTGAGCGGCAGACCACGGCTGTGCCGGCCGTTGGGCGGCAGGAAGCGCCATGCACCCCACAGGGCGAGCGCCGCGACCGGCAGGCCGAGCCACGAAACGAAGAAGCCGGCGAGGAAGATCGGCACAGGCAGGAACAGGTAACACCACAGCGCCGTGTCTGCCGTCGTCCACTCCCGCGGCAGCAGTGAGTCAGCGCGCGTCGGGGCCGTCTTCGTGGTAGTCATCGTCGATGTTCACGGCCCATATCGGCGCCTTGTCCCGGCTGCCGGCGAGTATGGCTTCCACCGCCCGCTTGGCGGTCAGCATGGAATGGTCCTGGTTGTTGTAGCGGTGCATGCCGTTGCGTCCGACCAGCCAGAGGTT
>JALHNN010000296.1 GCA_022843505.1 Sulfuritalea sp. | reverse complement strand
TGTTGGGAGTTAATGGGTTGTCCGGTTTTGTAGCACGCCACCTGTCCGGTCGTCATAGTGCCCCGAAGGGGGAACGAGATGAGACGGACGGAACTGCTACAGGAGATCCGGAACATGAGATTCGAAGAAGTGTACGAAGGATGGAACGGAGGACGGCTGACCCAGGCCGAGGCGGCGCAGATCCTGGGGATGTGCGAGCGCAGCTTCCGGCGGTATCTGGTGCGGTACGAGGCCGACGGGCTGGAGGGCCTGATTGACCGGCGGCTGGAGCAGGTGTCGAACCGGCGGGCGCCGGTGGATGAAGTGATGGCGCTGACGGAGCAGTATCGACGTCAGCATCTGGGCTGGAACGTCAAACATTTCCACAGTTGGTACCGGCGATCCGGGGGCACGCGCAGCTACACGTGGGTCAAAAAGCGTCTGCAAGGCGCAAAGCTGGTCCCGAAGTACGAGAAGCGCGGTGCCCATCGGAAGCGGCGGGAGCGGTCCGCCCTGCCGGGCATGATGATCCACCAGGATGGCAGCACCCACGAATGGGTGGCAGGGCAGAAGTGGGACCTGATCGTCACCATGGACGACGCCACCAGTTGGCACTACTCGATGTTCTTCGTCGGGCAGGAAGGCACGGCCAGCAGTTTCCGGGGCGTGCATGACGTGATCACAGCGCGAGGGCTGTTCAGCTCGTTCTATAGCGACCGGGGCAGCCATTACTGGACCACGCCGGAGGCGGACGGCAAGGTGGATAAAGAGAACCTCACCCAGTTCAGCCGCGCCATGAAGCAATTGGGGATCGACATGATTGCCGCCTACTCGCCCGAAGCGCGGGGGAGGTCAGAACGGGCCTTTGGCACCCATCAGGGGCGCTTGCCGCAGGAATTGGCATTGGCGGGCATCACTGACATGGAGGCCGCCAATTGCTACGTGCAGGAACACTACCTCCCCGCCTTCAACGCCGAGTTTGCCGTGCCGGCACTGGAGACGGGTTCGGCCTTCGTTCCCTGGATCGGTGGTAGCCTGGAGGACATCCTGTGTGAGCAGTACGAGCGCACCGTGGGTAACGACAACTGTGTGCGCTTCGACGGACTGATCCTTCAAATTCCGGCCGATCGTCATCGCTGCCACTACGTCAAGGCGCGGGTACGGGTGAACCGATACGCCAGTGGGGCGCTGGCGCTGTTTCATGGGCCGCGCGGATTGGCCTATTTCACGCCCGATGGGAGGCCGATCATCGATGACTTGCAGCAGGCCGCCTGATCCGTCCGCCAGGCGCGCCGTTGGGGGCGGAAACCGGCTTCGGGCTTCGCCCTCCGCCGCTTCCCGCCCCCAACAGAAAAAGCGGACAATTCATGTGCTACAGAACCGGACAAGTCTAAAAACCCGCGACAACTTCGCGGCCGTGCCGTGCAGGCTCGCGGGCGACGCAGCAGAGACGCAAAAAAAAAACGCAACCCGATCGGGGTTGCGTTAAATCCACACCAAAGGAGGAGGGTGGAGGAGACAGAGTTCAGGCCCGGATTCGCTGCTGGATTCGGCGGCGGAAGAGGGCCCCGGTTGAAAGAATTCTTGCATAGCGATTGCTGCGTTGCAAGGTCTTTTTGTGCGTTGCGCAATCAAAAATTTTAATTTCTATCTGTTTAAGTGTAATGTATTTGATTTAACTGATTTAATTGACTTTATGTCGGGTTTCCGTAGTATCGCCAAAGTTGTACATGGTCTCGGGCAGGCAGCCTTGGGGCTGTCTCACGCCGCACAATGCGGCGCTGCGGAAGCTGCCGCAGATATTGTTGAAAGGACATGGGCATGGAATGCACGGTACGCTGGCACGAGGGTATGAGTTTCGTTGCCGAGACGGGAAGCGGCCATCTGGTTTGCATGGATGGCGCGCCCGAGGGAGGCGGCCGCAACCTTGCGCCGCGACCGATGGAACTGCTACTCGCCGGCACCGGCGGTTGCACCGCCTATGATGTCGTGCTCATACTCCGGCGCGGTCGCCACGAGGTGACCGGCTGCGAACTGAAGCTCCAGGCTGACCGCGCCGAGACCGATCCCAAGGTATTCACCCGGATCAACATGCACTTCGTGGTCAGCGGGCGCGGACTGAAGCCGGAAGCCGTGGAGCGCGCGGTAGAACTGTCTGCCGAAAAATACTGCTCGGCTTCCATCATGCTGGGCAAGACGGCTGACATCACCCACAGCTTCGAGGTGGTCGACGCCTGACCGGCAATCAGATCCAGTAGGACAGCCGGGTCATCAGCCGCGAGGAGAGCTTCATCGCCATTCTTACCGGCGGGGGCAACTCCCGAGCGCCATGCGCGGTCGCCGTCTCGGCGTGGCGCATCTCATCCAGCTTCATCTGCTCGAGCACTTCCCAGGACTTGCGGTCCTGCGCCGGCAGCCGCGCCTTGTGGCCTTCGAGGTGGCCTTCGACCTGGCGCTCGGTTTCGGCGAGGAAACCCAGGCTCCAGGCATCGCCGCATTTTCCGGCAATCGCGCCGATGGCCAGCGATCCGCCGTACCACAGTGGATTGAGCAGGCTCTTGCGCCCGCCGAGTTCGGCGATGCGGGTTTCCGTCCAGTTGAGATGCTCGGTTTCCTCCCAGGCAGCGCTTTCCAGTTCGCGGCGCACCGCGGGATCCCGCGAGGCCAGCGCCTGGCCCTGGTACAAGGCCTGGGCGCAGATCTCGCCGCAGTGATTGACGCGCATCAGCGCCGCGACGTGGCGTCGCTCGGCGTCGCTCAACTCGGCTTCGGGCAGGTCGGCGCCGGGCATCGGGCGCC
Source organism: Sulfuritalea sp. (assembly GCA_022843505.1). GTDB lineage: Bacteria > Pseudomonadota > Gammaproteobacteria > Burkholderiales > Rhodocyclaceae > Sulfuritalea. The sequence goes on along the minus strand of JALHNN010000296.1, from coordinate 1,675 downwards.
GGGTCGGTGCGCGGCAGAAGACCGCGCGCATGGCCTTGTCAAATTCGGGAATCAGTACATCGAGGCCGGACATGGGGGCTCCTCAGATGGAGTTCGGGTGCCGGCCCAGGCGCAGGGCATTGCGTCCGTCGTCCGCCGAGGTGATCGGGTTGCCCTGCGGGCAGAAGAAGCTGCGGCTGAGCACGGCGTGGTGGGGATTGGTCGGCTTGTTCTCGATCGGCCGCCATTCCTGGCGGGCGGCACGGGAGATCGTCCAGGTCTTGTCGCTGCGCCCGGTGGCGTAATGCTTCCAACTCAGGGTAGCGCAACGCATGCCTTCGAAGCTGACATTGGTGGCGCCGCCCGAGGTCTTGACCACCAGTACATAGCGCACCACGCCATCGTCGCCCAGCGCCAGGGTCGCGGCGTCGATGTAGTACTTGTTGGTGGCGGCCGGACCAAGATTGATTTCCACCAGCGTCGCGTCGCCCGGGAAGGCCGGTGGCTGGACATCGCGCGCTTCTTCGAACTGTGTTGGCTCGTCGGCATCGCTGTTGTATTTCGGCGCGTAATCGAAGGCGCTCTTTGGTGCCTGGGCGGCGGCGGACGGCGCGAGCGCCAGCAGCGCCAGCAGCGCGATGCATTTCATCGCGACTGCTCCCCTGGCTCGGATTCCCAGCTCGGAACGCGGTCATGGGGATTGGTGAACAACAGGCGCGCCAACTCGACCAGTGCCGCTTCATAGACGCCGCGCTTGAACTCGATCACGCTGGCCAGGGGCACCCAGTAGCTGTTCCAGCGCCAGGCGTCGAATTCGGGGTGCTCGCTGGCGCGCAGGCAGACGTCGGTATCGCGGCCGACCAGGCGCAGCAGGAACCAGATCTGTTTCTGGCCGCGATAGGTGTTGCGCCATTCGCGGCGTACCCACTGCTTCGGCACCTCGTAGCGCAGCCAGTCGCGGGTGCGGCCGATGATCCGCACGTGTTCGGGCTTGAGGCCGGTTTCCTCCTCCAGTTCGCGCAGCATCGCCTGCTCGGGCGACTCGCCCTTCTTGATGCCCCCCTGCGGGAACTGCCAGGAATGTTCGCGGATACGCTTGCCCCAGAACACCTCGTTGCGATGGTTGACCAGAATGATGCCGACGTTCGGGCGAAAGCCTTCACGATCGAGCATGATGCAAATTCCAATGATTGACTGGTGAACATTCTTTCACAATCGGGGGCGGCTGGAAAGGCGCTTCTGCGAAGGACGGCGATGGGTAAAATGCGCGCTTTCCGCCTTTCCGCCCACTGCCATGCGCGCCAGCCAGTTCCATGTTGCCACCCTCAAGGAAGCCCCCGCCGACGCCGAAGTCGTTTCCCACCAGTTGATGATCCGCGCCGGCATGATCCGCAAGCTGGCCGGCGGCATCTACAGCTACATGCCGATGGGCCTGCGCGTGATCCGCAAGATCGAAGGCATCATCCGCGAGGAAATGAACCGCGCCGGCGCCATCGAACTGTTGATGCCCCTGGTGCAACCGGCCGAGCTGTGGCAGGAAACCGGGCGCTGGGACAAGATGGGCCCCGAGATGATGCGCGTCAAGGATCGCCATGACCGCGACTTCATCATCCAGCCGACCTCGGAAGAAGTGATCACCGACATCGCGAGGAACGAGATCCAGAGCTACCGCCAGCTGCCGAAGAACTTCTATCAC
>JALHNN010000295.1 GCA_022843505.1 Sulfuritalea sp. | reverse complement strand
CGACACCGCGATCGAAACAGCCGACGTCGCTCTGATGGACGACGATTTGCGCAAGATTCCGGCCTTCGTGCGCCTGTCGCAAGCCACGCACTCGGTGCTAGTGCAAAACATTGCCCTGGCCCTGGGCATCAAGGCCGTGTTCCTGGTGCTTACCGTGATGGGCTTGAGCACTATGTGGATGGCGGTGTTCGCCGATATGGGCGCCAGTCTGTTAGTGGTAGGTAACGGATTGAGGTTGCTGCGGAAGTAAAAACAACCATTGAAAATTTACTCGGCTCGCTTCCATTGGCATTCGAAGGAACAACCAGAATATTGCGGAGTGACCATGAGGATTATTGACCAGATATTCTTTCTTCATCACAGAGGCAATCCGATTTGGAAGATGCGCTGCGAAGTGCAACGGAGTGACATCGGTGAGCAATAAGAGTGCACTGCTTGATGCCATCCACCGTGGGGACGTGCCGGCCGTGTCGCGTTGCCGCGACGAAGGCACATCGATAGCCTGGCGGGATGGGAATGGCTTTGGTGCGCTGTTCCATGCCGTCTTCCAGCTTGCCCACGTTCACCGGCACCAGCGTCAACGATCCTCTCATCGCCGCTATGAATTCCTTCTCCCGGTCTCGCCATCGATGAAAGGCTCTCTCGCCCAATCCATGGTTCGCACAGTATTCCCGCTGCTTCAAACCACTTCGGCACCAGTTCTCAACATGATCCCGCCAGAATTCCGGCCCGTGTCTCGTCGCCATTGCTCATGCCTTCGCAAAAGGCGCCAACATCGAACGGCGTCACCCGTTCAGTACAGGTGGTGGGGTTGGACGCTTACCATAGGTAGTTCAGGTCGCCATTGTACTCTGGCCAAGGTGCCGACGGAGGATTGCTCCTCGGGAACGACAGCTTTCGTCTAACAAATCCGCCATATCGGTTGCGAATGTCATCAGGTAGCTATGGTTTAGGTTTATTCAACGTTTGCCCAAGCGTTACTCCACCTTGATTTTGCCAACCATGCCAGCTTCCATATGCCCCGGCACCAGACAGGCGAAATCCACCGCGCCAGCCTTGTCGAATTGCCATACGATGCCGCCGCGCTGACCCGGTGCGAGCGCGATCATATTGGGCTCGGCGTGTTTCATGGCGGGCATATTGCGCATCATGGCGGCATGTTCCTTGAATTCACCGAGCGTGCCGAGCACCATCTCATGAGGCAACTTGCCGGTATTCTTGACGAAAAAGCGGATGGTTTCGCCCGCCTTGACCGAAATGCTTGCGGGCGTGAAGCGCATGGTGTCGTCCATCGACACACCGATGGTGCGGCTGACCTTGGCGGGATCGCCGGCTTTGCCATAGCTCGCGCCATGCGTGTCCTGATGCATGCCCGCCATGTTTTTTTGCATCTCGGGCGCGGGGTGTCCATGCTTGTCCGATGATTCACCGGCCGCCAGGGCCAGGGCCGGCAGTGCGCCGAGTAACAAGAACGCCAGTAGTCTGTTCATGCATTACCTCCTTGAATTGGTGGGGCTAAGTGGCAAGTGTTGCGGGGGCCGGAAAGCGCTTGTCGCCGTCGCTCAGAACCAGAAGCGCACGCCGGCGACCCAGCGCGTCTCGGATGTCCGTTCGCCACTGGCAATCGCCATGTCCGCGGTCCGGCCGAACTTGCTGCTGCGCTCGACGCCGATATAGGGCGCGAACTGGCGGTTGACTTCGTAGCGCAGACGCAGGCCGATCACGCCATTGGATAAACCGCTGCCGATCTCGTGCGCGACATCATCCTTGCCGTAAAGATTGAACTCGGCACGTGGCTGAAGAATCAGTTTTTGAGTCAGCAGAATGTCATATTCCGCGCCGAGGCGCAGTGCGGTCCGTCCCTTGCCGCCGACGTAGGCCGTGGCGCCCACTTCGAACCAGTAAGGCGCCAGCCCCTGAATGCCGAACGCCAGCCAATCCCTCGAGGGTCCGACGCCGCTGTCGTGGCGAAGGCCCAGCAGCGTGTCCCAGTAGGGCGCGACGGCATGCCCCCACAGCAGTTCGGTGCGGGCATCCTGTAGCTTGCCGCTGGCCGCCTCGCCCTCGGCCTGGATGACCAGTTTGTCGTAGTCGCGACCATAGCTGATCTGAGCGTCATAGGCGGTGGCGCTGGCATCGCGGCCACGGACGTGCTCCAGGCGGTCGAACAGCACCGTGCCAAAGCTGTGCTCATCCGCGAGCCTGAGCTGGCGCGGTGCGGGCAGGGCATATGGCCCCTGCTCCAGCGTGTAACCGCCGGAGTACGCGTGCGGGTCGCGGGCGTCGGCAGGGGCGGGGCCGCCCTGGGCCTTCATGTCGCCATGATCCATGCCGGCCATTCCGCTCATGCCTGTGTTGCCAGCAGACGGGTTGCTGCCCATCGCGGCGTGGTCCATGTCCGGCATCGATTCCTTGGGCATGGTTTGAGCAGACGAGTTCATGCCGCCATGGTCCATTTTGGAATGATCCATTCCCTGCATTGGCGCAGCGGACTTTGGTGGGGTGCCAGCGTTCATGGCGCCGTGGTCCATCTTTGAATGATCCATGCCCTGCATTGAAGGCTGCCCGGCTTGCGCCAGTGCCGACAGCGGCGCGCTACCGAAGGCCGCCAGTATCAGGGCGAGCCCGCGAATTCGGGTTTTCATGCGTGTGTTCCTCTCGTTTCGGTTCATGTTTCAGGCCACCACGACTTCGCGGAACATGCCCGCATCCATGTGGAACAGCAGATGGCAATGCCAGGCCCAGCGGCCAAGGGCATCGGCCGTGACCAGGAAGCTGATGCGCTGCGCCGGTTGCACCGGTATGGTGTGCCGCCGTGCCTGGAACTTGCCCTCAGGCGTCTCGAGTTCGCTCCACATGCCGTGCATGTGCATCGGGTGGGTCATCATGGTGTCGTTGTGCAGGATGACGCGAACCCGTTCGCCGTATCTGAAATGCACCGGCGTTGATTGACCGAACTCCAGCCCGTCGAACGACCACGTGTAGCGCTCCATGTTGCCGGTGAGATGCAATTCGATCTCGCGTTCGGCGCCGCGCGGATCCATCGGCCCGCCCACGGTATGCAGATCATTGAGCGTGAGCACACGGCGGCCGTTATTGCGCAAACCGATGCCCGGGTCGTCGAGGTTGGTGCGCGCCATATCAACGCGCATGTCGGTGCTGGGACCGTATTCGCTGCGGGCGTGGCGGGCCGTGCTGCTCGGCGCGGCCATCGGATTGGCGGCTGCCATGCCGACCATGCCCGGCATGGCATGCTGGCTGTGATCCATTGCCATGCCGCCGTGATTCATGGCCTGCATTCCTTGCATTCCGCCCGGCTCTGCCATGCCGCCAGAGCCGCCATGATTCATGCCGCCCATCGCGCCCATGCCGCCCATCGCGCCCATGCCGCCCATCGCCCCCATCATGTCGGTCATCGACAACCACTGCGGCCGATCCAGCGCGGGTACCGCTGCCTGCACGCCCTCGCGGGAGGTCAGGGTGCCTCTGGCGTAGCCGGTGCGATCCATGGATTGGGCGAAAATGGTGTAGGCCTCGTCCTTTGGCTGCACCAGGACGTCGTAGGTTTCCCCGGGGCCGAAACGGAACTCGTCTACGCTAACCGCCTCGACATTCACGCCATCGACCTGAACCACCGTCAGCTTCAGGCCCGGAATACGAACGTCATAGAAGGAATTGCCGGCGCCATTGACAAAGCGCAAACGCACGCGCTCGCCGGGGCGAAAATTGCCGGTCCAGTTGCCCGCCGGCGTCGAACCATTCATCAGAAAAGTCAGGGTGTTCGCCGATAAGTCCGCCAGGTCGGTCGGGCTCATGCGCATGTCGTTCCACATCTTGCGATTGTCGAGTGCGGACTTGAGGCCGTCGCGCGACGCCTCCTGGAAGAAGTCCATCGCCGTCGGCTGGTTATAGTTGTAGTAGTCGCTTTGGGTCTTGAGCTTGGAAAAAACAGCCATCGGATCTTCATCGGTCCAGTCCGAGAGCACGACCACGTGTTCCCGATCGGCCTTGATGGTTTCGCCGCCTGCCGGCTCGACGATGATGGCGCCGTACATCCCGGTGATTTCCTGGAATCCGGAATGCGAGTGATACCAGTAGGTGCCGCTTTGTTCGAGCTTGAAGCGATAGGTGAAGGTCTCTCCCGGCGGAATCCCGGCGAAACTGACACCCGGAACGCCGTCCATCTGGTAGGGCAGGATGATGCCGTGCCAGTGGATCGAGGTGCTCTCGGCAAGATTGTTGGTGACGCGCAGGGTCACTGTTTCGCCTTCGCGCCAGCGCAGCGTCGGCGCCGGAATCGAACCGTTGACGGTGGTCGCCATGCGCGGATTGCCGGTGAAGTTCACCGGCGATTCCGCAATCGTCAGATCGAACTCGGTGCCGCGCAAAACCGGAGCGCCGCGGTTGGCGGTGTCGGTACTCTGCCCCCAGCTACGCGCCGACCAGGCCGACGCG
>JALHNN010000294.1 GCA_022843505.1 Sulfuritalea sp. | reverse complement strand
TGCTCTTCCGATCTGGGCAGCGCCAACGGCGCGAGATGGCCGAGGCGCTCGCCGCGCGCGCCATCGACGCGCAGCAGTTCGCCGCCCCAGGGCGTGCTGTCGGTGCCCAGGCCAACGCCGTCCAAGGCCAGGCCGATCACCGGGCCACGGTGGCCATGCTCGGCGCAGACCGCGGCGATGTGCGCATGATGGTGCTGCACCGGCACCGCGGCGGCCCCCAGCCGCGCCGCGAGGCCGGCGGCATGGCGAGAGGAGTGGAAATCCGGATGCAGGTCGTGGGCGATCGCCGCCGGCGTGCCAAGCCAGGAGAGCAGCGCTTCCGCCTCCCGCTCGTGGGCGATGCAGGCTTCCGGCGTATTCAGGTCGCCAACCACGCGCGACATGCGCGCTTCGCCGCCCCTGACGCCGCACAGGGCGTTCTTGAACCATGCCCCCGCAGCCAGCACCGGCGCGGCACCGGCGAAGTGATCCGCCAGCGGAATTACCGCTGCGCTCATCGAGCGCCGAGCTTGGCTTCGAGTTCGGCCACGCGCCGCTTCAGCGCATCGACGGTGGCGAGCTTCTTCGTCGCCGTGTCGCGGGCGCCGACTTCTATCCACTTCAGCCACTCATCCATGCCCTGCCCCGTAGTCGCCGAGACCTGGATCACCTCGATGCCGGGATTCACGCGGCGGGCGAATTCGATCGCGGCGTCGACCTTGAAGCTGAGATACGGCAGCAGGTCGCACTTGTTCAGCAGCATCAGCGTCGCGGCGCGGAACATGTCCGGGTACTTGATCGGTTTGTCCTCGCCCTCGGTGACCGAGAGGATCACCACCTTGTGCGCCTCGCCGAGGTCGAAGGCCGCCGGGCAGACCAGGTTGCCGACATTCTCCACCATAAGCAGCGAATCCTCGGGCAGTTCGAGCTCTTCCATGGCGTGGCCGACCATGTGGGCGTCGAGGTGGCAGCCCTTGCCCGTGTTGATCTGGATTGCCGGCGCGCCGGTGGCGCGGATGCGTTCGGCATCCTGGCTGGTCTGCTGGTCGCCCTCGATGACGGCCACCGAAGCCTTGCCCTTGAGCATCTCTATGGTCCTGCACAGCAGCGTGGTCTTGCCCGAGCCCGGGCTGGAAACCAGGTTCAACGTGAAGATGCCCCGCTCGGCGAGCCGTTCGCGATTCTGCTTCGCGTAGGCGTTGTTCTTGGCCAGGATGTCCTGCTCGATCTGCACCATGCGCTTCTGGCTGATGCCGGGCGCGTGTGAATGTGCCGCCGCGTGGGAATGCACCGGCGCGTAGCGGTGGCCATGGTCGTGGGCATGCTCGCCTTCATGACCATGGTCGTGGCTGTGGCGGGTGCCGTCGGCATGGACATGGTCGTGGGTGTGCGGATGATCGTGGGCATGCTCGCCGTCATGGCCGTGGCCATGGCTGTGGCGCGTGCCGTCGGCATGGACGTGTTCATGCTCGTGGTGGGGATCGTCGCCGTCGATCTTCACTTCGCCGGCGCTGCAGCCGCATGTGGTACACATAGTTGTCTCCGCTTGCCTACGCTACTTCGAGTTCCTTGACCCGCATCTCGGTACCGCCCGTGACCTGCATCTGGTGGCTGCCGCACTGCGGGCATTCGCCGAATACTTCCTGCATCGGCACTGTCTGAGAGCATTGCATGCACCAGCCGGTCCCCGGCGTGGCGACGATCTCCAGCGCTGCACCTTCGGCAATGCTGTCGCGCGTCACGGCATCGAAGCAGAACTTCATGGCCTCGACCTCGACGCCGGAAAGCTGGCCGATCTCGAGCCAGACCGTCGTTACCTTGGAAAATTCCTGGGCACGCGCTGCATCCTCGATGAGCTGCAGCACGCCCTCGGCCAGTGACATTTCATGCATGGGTGGAGTTTAAGCCCTCCGGGGCCCCAGCACACCCTGCAGAAATCCCCTTCGTGTTGTCGGGACATCCAGAACGGAACGCCCCGCCAGGCGCGCCGTGTCGCGCGCCGCGGCGTGATCGGGCTCCGAGTCCGCATACAAGGCCAGCATGATCGCCACCGCCGTTTCGACCGCGCTGACATGGTCGGGAAACTCAAAGGCCGGCGAGAACAGGGAACAGAACTGGTAGGCGCCGCATTCCGGCTCCTCGCCGCCCATGAACTCGTAGCTGCCGGAGGGGAAATCCCAGGTGCGGCGCCGGTCGGGGGCAAGGTACAGTTCGCGCGAAGGCGTCGGCGCCAGCATCACCAGATTGATCGCCCAGGGCGTGATCAGGACGCCGACCAGGTAGCCGTCGTCCTGCGGGCGGAAAGCGACGCCCTGCACCCGCAGGTCCGAATTGTTCAGCGGCAGCCCCGCCATGCGCGTGGCGGCGATGCGGCGGAAGGCGGCCTCGAGCGCGCCGACCGCGTCAGGCCTGGCCATCGTCCAACAGCAGGAAGCGCTCGCGCGCCGCCTCGCAGCCGGGGCACACCCAGTTCTCGGGCAGATCGGCAAACGCGGTTCCCGCAGGAACCTGTCCGATCGGATCGCCCTGGGCGGGGTCATACACCTGCCAGCAGACGCCGCATTCGAACATCGCCAGCGGATTGGCCGCCACTTCGCGACCGGTGCGTTCGAAGGAGCCTTCGGGGAATTTCATCGTTAATCGTCCAGCGCGCTTTCGATCGACACGATCCATTCATCGAGGCGGACGATGGTCTCGTCGTAGTCTTCCTGGGCCGCCAGGGCCACGGCCGGGACATCCACGATCTCGATCGAATTCAGGATCAGCTTTTCCATGTTGTTGAAGTACTGCACCCACCACACGTAAGGCAGGGCCGTCGCCGTAATGCGGCAATTGCCGAAGCCGCGCGAGAGGATGGAAAACGAGATCCGGCCAAGCTGCTCATCGAGCCAGGCCAGGTCGTCGGGTGTCGCCGGCAGCAGCGACAGGTTGATGACCTGCGCCGTCCGGCCGACCCGCCACACCCCGGACAGGCTGCGAATCTCGTGGAACAGCGCCGGCGCGTTCATCAGCTCCGGCGGCGGCACGGCGGCGGGTGTCGATGGCAGTTCCCGCGCCAGCGCCACGGCGCGCAGGGCCAGGGGGAAGGCGCTGGCCTCGACGTCGTCGATGCCCTCGCCGCGGATGCGCCAGATGCCGGTGAAGGCGGTTTCCTGGGCACGCAGCTCGCCGGCCGAAAGCACGCTGACTTCGCCCTCGCCCAGCAGTTCGTTGATCTCGGCGCGCACCGCCGGCGGATAGCCGAGCAGCGAGAAGCGCACCACCTGCATCGGCGAGAAGGGCGTCTCGCGCAGCGCCGCTAGCAGCTGCTTGAGGAAATCCAGTGCCGGCCCGGCCACCTCGGGCGGCGCGTCGAGCTCGGTCAGCGGCGGGCGGAAGGCATGCACATCGTTGGGCACGTCCAGCGTCACCAGTACCTCGTCGACCGGCTGCGAGCCGGGGCCGATGCTGGGTTTGAAGGGGACCACGGGAATCGGAAAGGTCATCATGTCGTAGCCCTCGTTTAGTGGCAATGCGTGGCGGCGTTGGCGTTTGTCACCGGTATGCCGATGCTCGGCGGGCGCGAAGGCGGCGCAGAGAGCAGTTCCGGCAGCAGGCGGACATAGCTGCTCCAGTCCTTGAGGCCCTCGACCGTGCCGAGGTAGTCGCCGTCGCGCAGCGCCAGCAGCGCCGGCCAGATGCGGATGCCGTAGCGGGGCGCAAGTCCGCGCGCGACCGTCGGCGGCAACAGGCCGACACGGACTTCACCGTCCATGCGCAGCAGGGCTTCGGGCAGGATGATGGTCAGGTCCCAGGTTTCGGGCACCTTGGCCGGGTCGTCGGCAAAGAAGATCAGCGTATTGCCGGGAGCCTTCGCAAAGGCCTCAAAGGAATCCGCGTCCAGCAACCGGTAGCCGTAGCGGGCCTGGAGGATGCCAAAGCGTTCCTGAAGACGTTCGATGCTCGGTGATGTCATTGCCTACTCCTCAAGTGGCAGCCGGCCGGAGGAAATCCGGCAGTTGCGGTTCGCGGTCAATCAAGTCGGCAAAGCCGGCCTGGATCAGTACCTCGTTGCTGCCATCGCCATGGAGGATGGACTCCAGCGCGACCAACGCATCTTCGACCTGGGCCGCCCTCTCGGCATCGATCACCTCGCGCGCGGCGCCGAGGAAACCGAGGATCCACTGCCCTGCCTCCAGCGGCCCGGTGAGCATGGTGTCCATGCGCTCGATGCCATTGCGGCTTTCACACAGAGCGGTGGTGCCTTCCATGCGGACTACCTTCATTGGTAACGCGAGGCACATGTCAGTGATAGCTCCGTTGTTTTAGGTAACGCATCGCCACACCAAGGATGGCGGGCATCCGTCTCCGTCCATGTCCTCCGTCGCGGGCTGCGCCCGCTCCTCCTCCTTTACTTCCCGGAGACGGACACCCGCCATCCTCGGCGGGATACGCCTGTGCCTTGCAACCGAAAACCCGTGGCGGCCTCACTTGATCGGGCCGGTGGGGCGCTCTGCTCCGCGCAA
>JALHNN010000293.1 GCA_022843505.1 Sulfuritalea sp. | reverse complement strand
TGCCGCATGCCGCCGTTCCCGGTGCCGGGCGACGCCGTGAAAAAAGTCACACCGCAGTAGCGGCCGGTCGTTTGCATCAGGCATCCCCTATGGCAGCCGGGTGCGCCCTTTCCTATACTCCGAAGCGTAACCGGGGATTTCCGGGGCCCGAGTCGGGAGCGATCCCGTCGCCTACACGCGCAGAGGTGTCAGATCATGCAAAGCAGGAAACGAACGAGCCGGGGCTTTACCCTGGTCGAAATTCTGGTGGTGGTCCTGATCATCGGTGCGCTGGCCGCGATTGCGATCCCGCAGTACGATTCCTATGTGGCGCGCGGTCGCCTGGCGGAGGGTATTTCGATGCTCTCTGAACTACAGTTGCGCCAGGAGCAGGCCTATCAGGACAACCGGGCTTACAGCAACGGCATGACGCCACGCGTCGCCGGCCAGTATTGGACCGGCACCTGTGTCACGGCGAACGTCAACCAGACCTTCACCTGCACGGTGACGCCGACGGCGACGTCCGGCATCGGCTACCAGTACACGGTAGACCAGGCCGGCACCAAGGCCACCATTGCCTCGTCGCCGGCCGTCGCCGGATGGACCGTGCCCTCGCCGGCGGCCTGCTGGGTCCGGATCAAGAGCGGTACGTGCTGATGTTCGCGCGCGGCTTCAGCCTGATAGAAATGCTGGTGGTGGTTGCCATCGCCGGCATCGTTTTGGCGATTGCCGTGCCCTCGTTCCAGGAAACCATGGTCAACGGCCGTTCTCGGGGCGTCGCCGAATCGATACAGTTCGGCCTGATCAAGGCGCGCTCCGACGCCATCAGCCGCAACGCACCGATGCGCTTCCAGCTGGTCAGCACACTGGATGCGACCTGCACCGCCAGTTCCACCTCGCGCCTTTGGGTCGTTACCCAATACACCGGCTTGACCGCTCCGGCGAACACGCGGGGCGTGCCGGCCGGGCGCTGCAATGTTGCTGCCTACGTGCCGCCGGACCAGGAAGAACCCTGTCCGGCGACGCCTGCCTACACCGTGAATACCAGTGCCAACCCGCCAACGGCGCCAAGCTGCATCACCGATCCCTTTATTTCCTACAAGAGCGCGGCGGAGCGTGTTCCCGACATCAACGTCACGGCAACGCCGACCATGGGCACGCCGGCGGGCTTCATTGTCACCTTTGGTGCGCTTGGCCAGCTGGTGGCCAACCTCGAGGGTGCGGTGCCTGCCGGCACCCCGGCCTATTCCGTGCTCGTTGCGCCTGCCACCGGGGTGACCGGCCGCAGCTATTGCGTGCAGGTCAATTCCAATGGCACCACCCGGCTGTGCACCCAGGCCTGCCCCTGTACCTAGGCGATCGCGCATGAAACTCCGCCAAGAACAACAAGGCTCCTTCATCATCGAGGCCATCATCAGCCTGATCCTGTTCGCTGTCGGCCTGATTTCGCTGATGTCCCTTTCCGCCCAGGCCATCAACCAGGTCGGACAGTCGAAGGCGCGCAACGACGCGAGTTACCTCGTCGGCGAATTGCTCTCCGAGATGTGGGTCAGCGGCACGGTGAACGTTACGGCCTGGAACACGCGTCTGCAAACGGTGCTACCGGAGGCAACGGGCACCGTTTACTTTGCCAATTGCGACTGCACGGCCACCAGCGGTGCCGATCTTTGTTCCGGGGCTGCTTCGGGAACGGCGGTGGCCGTAGGCAATTCGCAGGCGGTGACGGTCTGCGTGAACTGGACCGACCGCCGCGATCCGGCCACGCCGCGCCGCTACCAGGCCAGCAGCATGATCACGCGGAATTCGCAATGAGCGCCACCATGGCAACCGGCATGCCATTGCGCCGCCGCAGCGGGGGCTTCAGCCTGATCGAACTCCTGATCGGCGTCGTCATCAGCATGATGGGCCTGGCGGCCGTGTCGGTGATGATGATGAACTTCTCCAAGAAGCGCACCAGCATTACCGAGACGCTGTCCGCCCAGGACAATGGCGTCATGGCGCTCTACCGCCTCGAGCGCGACATGGGCCAGGCCGGCTACGGCCTGATGCCCCTGCAAGGATGCGCCACCATTGGCAACGGTGCCAACCCGTCCTTCACGCCCTGGCCGGTGCAGATCACAGACGGCGGCACGGGAGTATCGGACACCATCACGGTCAAGGGCGCGAATCCCGCGAGCGGCGTCCCTGGAACCGAGCTGGATACCAGCAGCGGCACCTCGATGACCAGCGTGCAGTACAACGTCCGCTCGACGGTCGGCTTTGCCGTCAATGACAATGTGGTGTCGACGCTGGCTTGCGCCATGACACCGATTAGCAGTGTCGGCACGACGAGCCTGGGCTATACCTACGCCAGCGTACTGGCTACCTCCAGTTCGGCCGGCTACCTTGCCTATTTCGGCCAGCCGGGTGAGTTCTTCAATCGCCAGTACGGCATCGCCGCGAGCGGCTTGACGGTGGCCGACTATCCCGCCTTCACCACCAACACGCTGGTGGACAACATCGTTTTCCTCAAGGCCCAGTATGGCCTCGCTGGCACCACCAGCGGCAGCCCGGCGACCGTCTCTCGCTGGGTCAGCGGCGCCACCACCCTGAACGGCACCACCTGCCTCGGCAACTCCGTCCATCCCGCCTGCGTCGTCGCCGTCCGCATCGGGGTCGTCGCGCGCAGCGCCAGCGCAGGGCCGCAGACGGTTGACCAGCCCAATCCGCTGCCGGTGCTGCCGCAGATCCTCAGCGGCGCGACGGAGATCGGTCCGGCCGTGACTTTCAGCATTCCGGCCGGCGGCGCGACGGTGCGTTACCGTGCCTATTCCACCATCATTCCATTGAAGAACGTGATATGGGGCCGCTGAACCGCACACTTCCCGCCGCGCGCGCCGCCATGCAGGCGCGTCGCCTGCATGGCCACGGCCGCCAGGGTGGCTTCATGCTGGTGATTGCGCTGATCATTATGGTCATCATGACCTTGTCGTCGGTTGCGATGATCGTCAGCCTGCGCGGCGGCATCTCCGCGTCGGCCAACATCGCCTTCCGCCAGGCCGCCACGCGCAGCGCCGACGTGGCCGTCGACAGCGCCTACCAGTGGGTCAGAACGCAGATGACCAATTCGACCACGGCGCTCAACGACGGTCTTGCCCCGGCCGACGTGGCGGAGGCCACCGTGACGTCCGCCGAAACGACGGTTACCGCTACCCGGGTGCGCTATTACGCGACGATGAACGGCGCCGATTCCGGCTGCAAGAAGGATGGCGTAGCCGATGCCTTTACGCCGACCACCTACCGTTTCAGCGAAACCATCAACGGGGCCGACGGATTTCCCTGTGCCACGCGCGTGTCCGGCAACCCGGCCGGCTATACCATCTATTACGTGATCCACCGCATGGCGAATACCAGCGAGGCGGCCTGTCTCGCCGCCGGCGGGGCGGCCGGCTGCGGCAGCTGCCCCACGGCAGGATGCCTGCAGCCTGCGATCACCGGGTCATCCACCCAGACCGGCATGTCGCAGAGCGCCACCGGCCCAGTGTTCACAACCACCAGCTCCAACGCCGCGGTCTATTACCGGATCACCGTCAAGGTGGCCGGTCCGCGACAGAACAACCGATACATCCAGGGCTTCATCTTCTAGGGCAGATCGCTGCCCGATTCGAGGTGTCATCATGAACAAGCACTCTTTGCGCAGATCCCTTGCCTGGCTGATGATCGTCATGCTTGCCCACGGCAACCTGGTTCAGGCCGCGACGCTCAACCTGTCTTCCACGCCATTGGCAGCGGCAACCACCAATGTGGTGCGTCCCAACCTGATGTACGTGCTCGATGATTCCGGCTCCATGGGCTGGGATTACACGCCGGACTATGTCAATGACGCCTCGGTGACCGACCCGACCAATGCCGGCGTCACGCCGCCGGGATCGTCGGGCGACCGCGGCACGGCCACCATCGTCGGCGGCGTGATCACGGCGATCACCGCCACCGGCGGCAACATCTACGAGCACGCGACGCCGACGGTGCTGATCCAGGGCACCGGTACCGGTGCGTCGGCAACCGTCAACATGAACCCCGACCGCACCATCGGCTCGGTCACGGTAACCAACGGCGGCACGGGCTACGGAACCTCGGCCAACACCTACATCACCTTTTTGGGCGGCCTCAAGACTTCCGGCTGGGGCATGTGCTGGGGCACCACCGGCGCCAGCAACCAGGGCGGTACGCCGAAGGATACGTCGTCCTCGCCGACCTGCACCACCCGGTCGCAGATGCCCTATTCGACGGCAAGGATCAACTACCAGTTCTACGATCCGACGGTGCGTTATCTGGCACCGATCAAGGCCGATGGCACGTCCTATGCGGCAGCGGTGTCCACGGCGGCCAAGACCGACGGTTTCGCCGGAACGGGATCGACCAACCTGACCACCTCCTACGAGCACGAGATCTGGTGCAGCGTCGCCACGCCCAGCCCGGCGGTCACCAAGGACAACATCGCGACCCACGCGCAGTGCAAGGAGAACACGGAT
>JALHNN010000292.1 GCA_022843505.1 Sulfuritalea sp. | reverse complement strand
GGCCGCGCTGTTCGGTCAGGCCTGCTTCTCGGCGGGAATGGCGAAGAACACCTACGGCACCGGCTGCTTCATGCTGCTGCAGAGCGGCGAGCACTGCCTGACCAGCAGCAACGGCCTGATCGCCACGCGCGCGGCGCAAGCGGGCACCCAGGCGCAGTACGCGCTTGAGGGCAGCGTCTTCATCGGCGGCGCCGTGGTGCAGTGGCTGCGTGACGGACTGCAGGCCATCGAAGTGAGCGCTGAAGTGCAGGGGCTTGCCGAAAGTGTTCCCGACAGCGGCGGCGTGTTCTTCGTTCCGGCCTTCACCGGGCTGGGCGCACCCTATTGGCAACCCGAGGCGCGCGGCGCCATTCTCGGCCTCACGCGCGGCAGCAGTGTCGCCCACATCGCCCGCGCCGCGCTGGAGAGCATCGCCTTCCAGAGCGCCGCGCTGTTGCAGGCCATGAGCCGAGACCGCGGCGACGGCAAGGGCATCACGGAATTGCGCGTCGATGGCGGCGCCTGTGTGAACAACCTGCTGATGCAGTTCCAGGCCGACCTGCTGGGGATCCCGGTGGTGCGGCCGAAAGTCACCGAAACCACGGCACTGGGCGCCGCCTACCTGGCCGGGCTTTCCTGCGGGGTGTATGCGGGTCTCGACGAAATCGCCGCGCACTGGCAAGTGGAGCGGACCTTTTATCCGACCCTGTCGCGCGAGCGCGCCGCCGAACTGATGCAGGCCTGGGAATACGCCGTGGCACAAACCGCCCTGAAATCGCCGTAGTACCAGCGCCGACTCCCGGACACCGCTCAGCCGCCGTTGCGCCGCGCCTCCTTGAGCGTCTTCAGGTCGGGCAGCTGCAGGCGTTTGCGCCCGGGTTCGGCCGCCGTCAGTGCCTCGACTTCCTGCAGCGTGCCGTGGCAGCGGCGAACCAGGTCGTGGTACACGCTGGTGCCCTCGACCTTCCAGTTCATTTCCAACTCGGTCAGCTCGCGCATCACCTTCGCCGGCACGCCGCCGGCCAGCATGCGCGGCGGAATCTCGAGACCGGCCTTGACGAAGCTCTGCGCCGCGACGATGGCGGATTCACCAACCACGGCGTTATCCATCACCACCGCGTTCATGCCCACCATGCCGTTCTTGCGCACGATGCAACCGTGGAGTATCGCCCCGTGACCGATGTGCCCATCTTCCTCGACGATGGTATCGCTGCCGGGAAAGCCGTGCATCACGCAGCAATCCTGGACATTGGCGCCGGCGCCGATGAACAGGCGGCCGAAATCGCCGCGCAGGCTGGCACAGGGGCCGATGTAGGCCCGCGGTCCGACATGAACGTCGCCAATCAGCACGGCGGAAGGATGCACGTACGCGGCCGGGTCGACAACCGGCACGATGCCGTCGATGGCAAAGACTTTCATGCGTCAGGACCGTAGGAAATGATACATTTTCATTCTAAACTGATCTGCCATCCCGTGTCGCTATCGACGGGCCAGGGCCGCGCGACGCGACCCACAACGACAACCCGACCCCAGCCATGAGCCAATCGCACATCCTTTTCTCGCTCGATGCCGGCATCGCCCGCATCACCCTGAACCGCCCCGACCGCCTCAACAGCTTCAATGTCGACATGCACATGGAGCTGCGCGAGGCCATCGCCCGCACCCGCGACGGCGGCGCCCGGGTGCTGCTGCTGACCGGCGCCGGTCGCGGCTTCTGCGCCGGCCAGGACCTCGCCGACCGCAACGTCTCGGCCGATGCCGCTCCCGTCGATCTTGGCTTCACGATAGAAACCTATTACCGGCCGTTGATCCTCAGCCTGCGCGCCCTGGAAATGCCGGTGATCTGCGCCGTGAATGGCGTCGCCGCCGGTGCCGGGGCCAGCATCGCGCTGGCCTGCGACATCGTGCTCGCCGCACGCTCGGCGAGCTTCATCCAGGCCTTCTGCAAGCTGGGTCTGGTGCCCGATGCGGGCGGGACATGGGCGCTACCGCGCCTGGTTGGCAACGCGCGCGCCATGGGCCTGGCCATGCTTGGCGACAAGCTCTCGGCCGAGCAGGCCGAAAGCTGGGGCCTGATCTGGAAATGCTTCGACGACGACAAGCTGATGGCGGAAGCCGAGAAGCTGGCACTGCACTTCAGCACGGCGCCGACCAGGGGCCTGGCGCGTACCAAGCAGGCGATCTACGCCAGCGGCGGCAACACCCTGGAGCAGCAGCTCGACCTCGAGCGCGACTGCCAGCGCGAACTCGGCTTCGGCCCCGACTACCGCGAGGGCGTCGCCGCCTTCATGGAAAAGCGGCCCGCCAACTTCACGGGGAAGTGACATGACACTGACCCCGCAACAAGTCGCCGAGCGCTGCACTGCCATCATGTGGCCGAACGACCATGCCGCCCAGGGCATGGGCATCGTCATCCGGGAAACCACGCCCGGCGGCGCCGTGGCGGAAATGAAGGTGCGCCAGGACATGGTCAATGGCCACGGCATCGCCCATGGCGGCTACATCTTCGCCCTGGCCGATACCAATTTCGCCTATGCCTGCAACAGCTTTAACCACTATACGGTGGCGGCCGGGGTAGACATTAATTTCATCGCCCCGGCGCACCTCGGCGATACACTGACGGCCATCGGCCGCGCCCGTCACCAGGGTGGCCGCAGCGGCATCTACGACATCGAGGTCACGAACCAGGACGGCAAGATGGTTGCCGTGTTTCGCGGCCGTTCCACCCGCATCAAGGGCCATTTCTTCGAAGAGACGACTTAAACATGAGCACACAGGCTTTCATCTGCGACGCGGTCCGCACCCCGATCGGCCGTTACGGCGGCACGCTGTCCGGCATCCGCACCGACGACCTCGCCGCGCTGCCGATCAAGGCGTTGGTGGCGCGCAATCCCGGCGTGGACTGGAAGGCGGTCGAGGACGTGATCTACGGCTGCGCCAACCAGGCCGGCGAAGACAATCGCAACGTCGCGCGCATGGCGGGCCTGCTGGCCGGCCTGCCGGTGGAGGTGCCGGGCGCCACGATCAATCGCCTGTGCGGTTCGGGCATGGATGCCGTGGGCACGGCGGCGCGCGCGATCAAGGCCGGGGAGGCCGGGCTGATGCTCGCCGGCGGCGTCGAGAGCATGAGCCGCGCCCCCTTCGTCATGCCCAAGGCGGAAAGCGCCTTCTCGCGCAGCAATGCGGTCTATGACACGACCATCGGCTGGCGCTTCATCAACAAGCTGATGAAGGCGCAGTACGGTGTCGACTCGATGCCGGAGACAGCCGACAACGTCGCCGCCGACTTCAGGATCGAGCGCGCCGCCCAGGATGCGTTCGCCCTGCGCTCGCAGCAGCGCTGGGGTGCCGCCAACGCCGCCGGTTTCTTCAAGGCCGAAATCGTGCCGGTCGAAATCGCGCAGAAGAAAGGCGAGCCGAAGGTCTTCGACACCGATGAGCACCCGCGCACCGACACCACGCAGGAACAGCTGGCCAAGCTCAAGGGCATCAACGGCCCCGAGCTGACGGTAACGGCCGGCAACGCCTCGGGTGTCAATGACGGCGCCTGCGCCCTGCTGCTGGCCTCGGAAGCCGCCGCTAAGGCCCACAGCCTGACGCCGCGTGCCCGTGTCGTGGCGATGGCCACCGCCGGCGTGGCTCCGCGCATCATGGGCTTCGGCCCGGCGCCGGCGGTGAAGAAGCTGCTGGCGCAGACCGGCCTGCGCCTGGATCAGATGGACGTCATCGAACTCAACGAAGCCTTCGCCGCGCAGGGCCTGGCCGTGACGCGCGACCTGGGCCTGGCCGACGATGACCCGCGCGTCAATCCCAACGGCGGCGCCATCGCCATCGGCCACCCGCTGGGCATGAGCGGCGCGCGCCTGGTGACCACGGCGAGCTACCAGCTGCAGCGGACCGGCGGCCGCTATGCCCTGTGCACCATGTGCATCGGCGTCGGCCAGGGCATCGCCATGATCATCGAGCGTGTCTGACCTGGGTACGGACCACTTTTCCGGCCACGCGGCCGATTACGCCAGGGCGCGGCCTTCCTACCCGCCGGAACTCTTCGGCTGGCTGGCGCGGCAATGCGCCGGCCATGAACTGGCCTGGGACTGCGGCACCGGCAACGGCCAGGCGGCCCGCGCGCTCGCCACGCACTTTGCCCGGGTCCATGCAACCGACCTCTCCGCCGAGCAGATCGCCCAGGCGACGCCCGACCCGCGCATCACCTACCTCGCCGCGCCCGCCGAGCAAAGCGGCCTGCCCGATGCCTGCTGCGACCTCGTCACCGTCGCCCAGGCCCTGCACTGGTTCGCCGGCGATGCCTTCTACGCCGAGGCCAGGCGGGTGCTGAAACCGGGCGGCATCTTCGCCGCCTGGACCTATACCCTGCTGCAGGGCGAGCCGGAACTCAACGCCCTCGTCGAGGATTTCTATCGCAACACCATCGGCCCCTGGTGGCCGCCGGAGCGGCGCTGGGTGGACCTCGGCTACCGGGAGATGCCCTTCCCCTTCGAGGAGATTCCGGCGCCGGCCTTC
>JALHNN010000291.1:4176-4501 GCA_022843505.1 Sulfuritalea sp. | reverse complement strand
AGACCGTCGCGACGGCTCCCGCCTGGTGGGCATGTCGTTCAGTGCCGGCGGCGCCGCAATCCTGCCCTACCAGATCGACGACAA
Source organism: Sulfuritalea sp. (assembly GCA_022843505.1). Taxonomy (GTDB): domain Bacteria; phylum Pseudomonadota; class Gammaproteobacteria; order Burkholderiales; family Rhodocyclaceae; genus Sulfuritalea. Next base: position 4,417 of record JALHNN010000291.1, on the reverse strand, counting down.
GACGCAGCAGATTGAAGCGGTCCTTGCCTATACGACCAAGACGGCGCAATTCCAGGTCGGTTACACCTACTCGCGCTTCGAGAATGCGCTGGACGCCTTCAATGTCATGAATCCTTTCTTCACCGCGGCTACGAACATCAATCAGCGCCTTTCGCTGGCGCCGGACAATGATTATCACCAGCTCAATCTCAACGGCGCCTACAACTTCAGCAAGACAACGCGCCTGAGCACCAATTTCAGC
>JALHNN010000291.1:0-4166 GCA_022843505.1 Sulfuritalea sp. | reverse complement strand
ACCAGCGTTTCCTCCCCTACTCGGCAAACGCCAACTTCGTGCTGCCGCGCGAATCCCTCGATGGCGCCGTGGTGAACACCCTGCTCGATGCGGCCCTGACGGCCAAACCCACCGACAAGACGAACCTCAAGGTCGCGTTCCAGTACCGCGACAACGACAACCAGACGCCGACAGGAATTTTTCATAATCCGAGTCGCGACGGGACGACGCTCGCCGCCGCCAGCAACCGGAAGAACGCCCCGATGAGCCAGCGCGAGGCAAAACTCAGCGTCGAGGGCGATTACGAGATTGCCGACAAGACCACGCTCCGAGCCGGGCTCGAGCACAGCGACAAGCGCTATACCCTCGCCGACCGCACCGACACCCAGACCAGCAAGTTCTCGCTGGAACTGCGGCGCGCCTTCGATGCCGACTTCCTCGGTAGCCTCGGCTATTCCTACGCCGAACGGCGCGGCTCGGCTTACGACAAGAACGTCTTTTTCCGCGAAACCTATACCGCGACCGGCTTTGTCGCCGCCACCGGTATGACCAACCACCCGAGCATGCGCCAGTACCTGTGGTCGGACTATGATGAAAACAAGCTTCGCGCCACGGGCAGCTGGACGCTCAGCGAAACCCTGAGCATGCAGGCGGTGCTCGACGCTCACCAACAAAAGATGCGCGGGCCGGGCTGCGGCCAGTTCTCCGACAGCTTCCAGTCGAGCGCCGTCGGCATCACGGGCGGTACGCTGTCGAGCACCTGCCTCGGACGCGACACCGCGGAAGGCGGCAGCCTCGGGCTGGATCTCCAATACCAGCCCGAAGAGAACCTCACGACGTTTGCCTTCGGCAACTTTACGCAAACCCGGTTCAAGACGAACGGCCGCGAATGGACCAAGGGCAACAACACGGGCGCCCTCGACACGCGCAATTTCACCGAAAACATGGTCGCCCGCGACCTGACCCTGGGGCTAGGACTCAAGTGGCAGCCAGAAGAACGCTGGGACGTGGGCGGAAACTATGTCTTCAACCACGGGGTCGGCAAAGTCGGCGTGACCACCAGCAGCGCACTCAGCGAGGCGATTCCCCTGCCAGACTCCTACAGCCGGCTGCACACCCTGCAACTTTTCGCCAAATGGGAGCAGAGCAAGCAGCTGTCCTGGCGCTTCAACTACGTGTTCGAGAATCTGAGTTCCGAGGATCCCTTTGTCTACGTTCCCGCCAAGGTGAATCCCAACGTCCTCTTTACCGGTCAAGTTGCACCGCGCTACAACAACCATGTGTTCGGCGTCTCAGCAGTGGTAAAGAGCTGGTAAGGCAAGTCGTACCCAAACGAAATAGGCCGCTTGACGCGGCCTATTTCGTTTGTTCCAGCCGCCTGCGCCCGGCTATCCCCGCGACAAAATCCACTGCACCAGGTTCTTCAGGTCGGCCGCATCCTTGGCGGGTGGCGGTTCGTGTTCCTCGTCGCCGCCATCCTCGACCTTGACCTTCTGCGCTCCGGAAAGGTGCTTGATCAGTTTTTCTTCGGCATCCGGCTTGTCCTTGTACTTGGCGGCGATGCGCTTGTAGGACGGCGCCTTCTTGGCCTTGTCGATCGAGTGGCAGCGAAAGCACTTTCCGGCCTTGGCCAGATCCTCTGCGGCGCCTTCATTCACGGCATGCGCAGCCGCGGGATTCAAGGCGAAAGCCAGCGCTATCGACATGATCAGGCGCCGCAGCCCGATGCCAGAATTAAGAACTCGCTTCATCAATGTGATGTTACCTTTTGATTTGAAGAAAATCTACCGCTTAAGTCTCTGCATCTTTCTGGCCTGGAGCCTGCTTGCCGGGAGCAGCGATGACGCCTGGGCGAAGCCGAAAAAACCGGCAGCAAAGGCACAGAAGGTAAAGCAAAAGCCCAAGCTACAGGCGAAACGCGCCGACACCGCCAAGCAAAAGACTGTTGCGCCGGCACAGCTTGATCCGGCGATCGAGTTCGAACTGATCGAAGACGAGATCAATGGATTGAGTAACGCGCTGGCCGTGGCTCCCGATGACGCGGCAGCAAACCAGAAGCTCGCGGAGATGGCCCTGCGCGCAGCACGCGCCGCCGAAAGAGCCCTCTCGCGCGGCGACGAGGCGATGTTCGCGGCCTACTCGGCATTGATTCGCCGCCGCCTCGCCGAAACTGGTCCCGGCCTTGAGAATATGGCCTTGCGCGGCGTGGGGGCTGCCGAGTACGCGCTCGGCGCCATTGAATTGCATGGGCTTTTCGGACCCGGCGACGTTGGCCGTGCCTGCGCGCGGTTCGCCGCCGCGCTGGACAAGAGCTTCGGCGGCGCCAAGTTCCGCCACGCCCAGTGCATTGAGGAAAGCGATCCCGGTCGCTCCTACGCATTGCTGCGCGAGGCCGCCGACAGCGGACACGTCGCCGCAACCGAGCGCCTGGGCCGCATCTGCCTCGAAGCGGATCCGCCCGACGTCGCCTGCGCCACCGCCCGTCTCGAACGCGCGGCACGCGAGGGCCGCGCCAGTGCCACCGCCCTGCTGGGCTGGATGCATGCCAAGGGTGTAGCCGGCAAGGCGGATCCCGCCCGTGCCGCCGCGCTCTATGCCCAGGCCGCACAGAAGGGCGAAGCTTCGGCCCATAACAACCTCGGTGAGCTTTACGAAACTGGCCGCGGCATCGAAAAGAACGACAAGGCGGCCTTCGAAAGCTACCTTGCCGCGGCGAAGGGCGGCTATCCGCCGGGCCAGTTCAACGTCGGCCGGCTCTATGCCGCAGGCCGCGGCACGGAGCACAACAAGGACGAGGCGCGACGCTGGCTGAGCGAGGCGGGAAAGGCCGGCATCCCGCAGGCGCGGCAGATACTCGACCTGCTCGATCGGGGCGCGGAGTGAGACCGGCGGCGGCAACGACGTTTCCCCGTCCGCTGCAAGCACTGGCGGCGGTCAGCCTGGTTCTGCTGGGTTCCGCCTGCGCCCTGGCCCCCGGCATGAACCTCAGCGAAACGGACCATCCCCTGGTCGGCCGCATCTGGGACACGGCGGCGGCGGGTTTCATCGACGAGGACCAGCTGCGGCAGCGTGCGGGGCGGGCCGAGGTGCTGCTGCTCGGCGAAACCCATGACAACCCCGAACACCATCGACTGCAGCGTCGCATGCTGAAGATGCGGCGGGATGGTGCGGCACCCCCGGCGCTGTTGATGGAACAGTTCGATGTCGACCAGCAAGGGGCGATCGACGAAGCGGTGAAGAACGGCGCCGATCTCAGGCCGCTGCTGCGCGGCTGGGACTGGTCGCACTATCGCGAACTGATTGCCGAGGCTCAGTCGGCCGGCATGCCCCTGCGCGCGGCCAACCTGCCGCGCGCCAGCCTGCGCCCGGTGGTTCGCGAAGGCTTCGGCTCGCTTGCCGCGACGGAAATCACCCGCCTCGGCCTCGAGGCCGCCTGGAACGAGACCAGCAACCAGTTCATGCTCCGGGCCATCGAGTCATCCCATTGCGGCAAGATCACGCCGCCGCTGCGGGAAGGCCTGGTGCGCGCGCAGCGCCTGCGCGATGCGACGCTGGCCGACACGGCACTGGCCAGCATCGGGCGCGGCGTGGTGTTCATCCTTGGCCGCGTCCATGCCCGGCACGATGTGGGGGTACCGCGCTACCTCGAGGTTCGCCGCCCCGGCACCAGGGTACTCAGCATCGGCCTGGTCGAGGTCAGCGCCGGAAGGACGGAGCCGACGCAGTATGAAACCGAGCGTGCCGGCACGGCCATGCCCCACGACCTGATCTGGTTCACCCCGCGCGTAGAACGCCCCGATCCCTGCTTGGCCTTCGGCAAGTAGGCGCGGGTCGCACCGGCGACACAAAGGGAAACGGGCGCCGGTGGGGCGCCCGTTGAATGGCCGCGAGGGGGAGGATTCCCGCGGCCGCCCCTTTCTCGCGGAAGGGGCGGGGAGGCTGCTCAGATCAGTTCAGTTGTGGTAGGCCGATTCGCCGTGCGAGGTGATGTCCAGACCTTCGCGCTCCTCGTCTTCCGGCACGCGCAGGCCGATGAAGATATCCACGATCTTGTAGCAGACGAAGGCAACCACGCCGGACCAGATCAGGGTCACGCCGACGCCGGTGGCCTGGATCATGACCTGGCCCATGATGTCGTAGTTGTCCGCGACCTTGTTCGCCACGTAGTCGTAGATGCCGCTGCCGCC
>JALHNN010000290.1 GCA_022843505.1 Sulfuritalea sp. | reverse complement strand
CAAGCAGATGCGCGCCAATCCGAGCAAGGAGTACCAGCAGAAGCTGTTCAAGCAATGCGGGCGGATGATGATGACGCTCACCGAAATGCCGCAGCCGGTGATCGCCCGCATCCATGGCATCGCCACGGCCGCCGGCTGCCAGCTGGTGGCGATGTGCGACCTCGCGGTGGCCGCCGAACGCGCCAGGTTCGCCGTCTCCGGCATCAACCTTGGTCTCTTCTGTTCGACCCCATCGGTGGCGCTGGGCCGCGCCATGGGGCGCAAGCAGGCGATGGAGATGCTGCTGACGGGCGATTTCATAGATGCCGCCGAGGCGCAGCGGCGCGGTCTGGTCAATCGCGTGGTGGCCGCCGACCAGCTCGATGCCGAGGTGAAGAAACTCAGTGATTCGATCTGCGCCAAGTCGGCGGTGGCCGTCGGCATGGGCAAGCAGCTCTTTTACCGCCAACTTGAAATGGGGCTGGACGGGGCTTACCAGCTGGCGGCGGAGACCATGGCCTGCAACATGATGGCCGAGGATGCCGGCGCCGGGATCGACGCCTTCATGGAAAAGCGCAAGCCGGAGTGGAAGCATCGCTGAAGAGTCGGCGCTGGTGGTACGGCGATTTCGCGCGTGAATGAGACTTCCGCGCCCGACCGGGCGCAGGCTCTGCTCGATCTGATCGGGCAACTGGCGAAGGAGTTGCGGCCGGGCAGCGCGCCGCGCCCGCGCCTCGACAGCCGCCTCGACAAGGATCTCGGCCTCGACAGCCTGGCGCGCGTGGAACTGCTGGCGCGCATCGAGCATCAGTTCGGCGTCCGCCTCGGCGATGATCTGCTCGGCAGCGCCGAAACGGCCGGCGACCTGCTGGCGGCCATCGCGGTCGGTGGCGTGGCGGGAGGCGAACCGGCTGCGCCGACGCGGCAGGCCGCCTTGGCGCCCATCGCGGCGGAGCGTCCCGATGACGCGGCAACCCTGGTCGAGGTGCTCACCTGGCATGTGCAACGGCACGCCGACCGACCGCATGTGCTGTTCCAGCGGACGGCGGGGGACACCGAGCGCATGAGCTACGGCGAATTGCTCGCCGCGGCGCGCGAAGTCGCGGTCGGCCTGCGCGCGAAGGGCGTCCGCCCCGGCGATTTCGTCGCCCTGATGCTGCCGACCGGGCTGGAGTTCTTTCATTCCTTCTACGGCATTTTGCTGGCCGGAGCGGTGCCGGTACCGATCTATCCGCCGACGCGGCCGGGTCAGATCGAGGACCATCTGCGGCGCCAGGCCGGGATCCTGCAGAATTGCGAAGCCGTGGCCTTGCTGAGTTTTGACGCGGCGCGCATGGTGGCCCACATCCTCTCCGGGCTGGTGCCCAGCCTGCGCGCGGTGACCACGCCGGAGGAGTTGCGCAAGCTTGGCAGCGGCGCGCCGGGGTCTGCCGATCATCGCGGCAGTGCCGGCGAAATCGCCTTCCTGCAATACACCTCGGGGTCCACCGGAAGCCCCAAGGGCGTGACCCTGGACCACGCCAACCTGCTGGCCAACATCCGCGCCTGGGGGCAGGCCGTGGGCTTGGCGAGTTCGGACGTGGTGGTGAGCTGGCTGCCGCTGTATCACGACATGGGCCTGATCGGCGCCTGGCTGGGCAGCCTGTACCACGCCTGTCCGCTGGTGCTGATGTCGCCGCTGGATTTTCTGGCACGCCCCGAGCGCTGGTTGTGGGCCATCCACGAGCATCGCGGGACGGTCACCGCCGCACCCAATTTCGCCTTCGAACTGTGCCTGCGCCACGCCGATCCGCAGCGCCTGGACGGGCTGGACCTGAGCTCATGGCGCTATGCCGCCAACGGCGCCGAGCCGGTCGCCGCGGAAACGCTGGCGCGCTTCGCCGCCGCCTTCCGTCCCTACGGCTTTCGTGTCGAAGCGCTGGCGCCCGTCTACGGGCTGGCCGAATGTTCGGTCGGGCTGGCGGTTGCGCCGCCCGGGCGCGGCCCGGTCATCGACCGTGTGCAACGCGAGGCGCTGGCGCGGGGCGAAGCGATCCGTGCCGCCGCCGACGACGACAGCGCCCTGCATCTGGTCGCCTGTGGCATCCCCCTGCGGGGTCACGAGATCCGCGTGGTCGATGCGGCGGGCATCGAACTGCCGCCGCGACATGTCGGTCGCGTCGAATTCCGCGGCCCCTCGGCGACGCGGGGCTACTACCGCAATGACGAGGCGACGGCGCGGCTGATCCGTGACGGCTGGCTGGATTCGGGCGACCTCGGCTATCTCGCCGAGGGGGACATCGTGCTCACCGGCCGGCTCAAGGACATGATCATCCGCGGCGGGCGCAATCTCTATCCCTACGAACTCGAGGACGCGGTCGGTTCCATTCCCGGAATACGCCGCGGCTGCGTGGCGGTGTTTGGCGCGGCAGCGGCCGGGGAGGGGACGGAGAGGCTGGTCGTGGTCGCCGAATCGCGCGAGGCCGACGCCGAGCGCCGCGAGGAACTGCTCCAGCGCATCAATGCACTGGCCGTGGAACTGCTCGGCACACCGGCCGACGACGTCGTGCTGGCGCCGCCGCATGCGGTGCTGAAGACCTCGAGCGGCAAGATCCGGCGCGCGGCGACCCGCGATGCCTATCTCGCCGGGAAGCTTGGACAGGCCGGCCGGGCGCCCTGGCGCCAGTTGCTGCGCCTCGGCCTGGCCGGGGCATTCCAGCACCTGTCACGAATGGCCGAGCTGATCCAAGGCGCCTGGGCCTGGGCGATTTTTCTCCTGCTGATGCTGCCGGCCACCGTCGGGATCCTGCTGCTTCCCGACCCCCGCCTGCGCTGGCGGTTCGCGGCAAGCCAGGCGCGACTGTGCGCGGCGCTTTGCGGAATCCGCCTCGCGGTCGAGGGCAGGGAGCACATTGCCGCCGCGCCGACCGTGTTCGTCGCCAATCATGCCAGTTACCTCGACGCCTTCGTCCTGCTGGCGGTGCTGCCGGGGCCGGTGAATTTCGTCGCCAAGCAGGAGTTGCAGGCACATCCGCTGATCGGGACCATCCTGCGACGGATTGGAACCGTCTTCGTCGAGCGCTTCGATGCCCGCCAGGGGGTCGAGGACCTGCGTCGCGTCGGGCAGCTGGCGGCGAATACGTCGCTACTGTTCTTCCCCGAGGGAACCTTCACCGCGCGTCCGGGTTTGCGCGCGTTTCGCCTGGGCGCCTTCCAGCTCGCGACACGGGAAGGACTGGGGGTGACTCCTGTAGCGCTCTCCGGAACCCGCTCCATCCTGCGCGACGGCAGTTGGCTGCCGAAGCGGGGGACGGTGCGCATGGTCTTCTCACCGATTCTTGCGCCCGCCGGCAAGGATTGGGCGGACGCGCTGCGGCTGCGTGACGAGTCGCGTTCCGCCATCCTGCGTCACTGCGGCGAAACCGACCTGGAACCGGGCGCGCGCTGACCTCACAGTGCCATGCGATCAACGGCAGGCGGCGGCGATGCGGCGCAGTTTCTCCACCACGGTCTGGGCTTCGTCCATGCTCGCCACGGCAATCTTCGTGTCATGGCCGGCACCGAAGGCGCCGCCGCCATAGACCAGCTTCACTTCCCTTGCGGTGGCCTCGACATACTGCACGATGCCGAGATTGATCCAGCGCCGTTTGCCGCTATCGTCGGCGGGGACTTCATAAAGGCAGAAGGCCGTCGATCCGGGCACCACGGGCTGGGCTTGCAGGGGCCCAGCCATGGCGGCGGTCAGCAGCAGGACAGCGGCAAACAGGATGGCGCGAACTTTCAAGACCGGAAGCTTCCGAACGCATTGCGCCAAGTGTAGCCCAGGCGGATGCCGGAATGATTGCTGCAGTGCGTCGTTGCGCAATCCGGATCGGCACCGCATAATCGACGCACACAATGACAGGCGCCGGAAAACGGCGCGTTCCCCCCCACGATACAGAGCTTGATGACGGAAGACTTCATTCTCGAAACGACCGGCCTGGTGAAGGAGTTCCGCGGCTTCATCGCCGTCAACGATGTAAACCTCAAGGTGAAGCGTGGCCACATCCACGCCCTGATCGGACCCAACGGCGCCGGCAAGACCACCTGCTTCAACCTGCTCACGAAGTTCCTCGAACCGACCCGCGGTACGATCCGCTTCAACGGCATCGACATCACGCGCGAGTCGCCGGAGCGCATCGCCCGCCGCGGCATCGTCCGCTCCTTCCAGATTTCCGCCGTCTTCCCCCACCTGACGGTGATCGAGAACGTACGCGTGGCGTTGCAGCGCTCGCTGGGTACCAGCTTCCATTTCTGGAAGTCCGAGCGCAGCCTCGATGCCCTGAACGGACGTGCCATGGAATTGCTGGCCTCGGTGGGCCTGGATGAGTATGCCGGGATGGTCACGGTGGAAATGCCCTATGGCCGCAAGCGTGCGCTGGAAATCGCCACCACGCTGGCGCTCGATCCCGAGCTGATGCTGCTCGACGAGCCGACCCAGGGCATGGGCCACGAGGATGTCGCCCGGGTCATGGAACTGATCAAGAAGGTGTCGGCCAATCGCACCATCCTGAT
>JALHNN010000289.1 GCA_022843505.1 Sulfuritalea sp. | reverse complement strand
GTCACCGATGCGGTTAAGGATTTCGGGACGGTGAAGCCGATACTTGAAATGGTCCTCGATCGCCTGGCGTACCTTCAGCTCCACAGTCTCATAGGGATCACCGGGGTGCACGTTTTGCTGCCGGTGTCCTTCGTCGTCTTCAACGTAAATACCCAGGTTGGAAGTGAAGATGATTACCGATTCCGTGAAGTAAACCGTCATCCCTTGGCCATCCGTTAGGCGACCATCCTCAAGAATCTGCAAGAACTTATCGAGCACTCGGGGGTGGCACTTTTCGATCTCGTCAAAGAGAATCACGCTGAAAGGGCGCTGCTTCACGGCGTTTGTCAGTTCCCCTCCGGCTGCGTAGCCGATGTAACCGGGTGGCGCCCCCAATAAACGCGTTGCGGCATGCTCTTCGGCAAACTCACTCATATCGAATCGCGTATAGGCGCGCTCGTCACCGAAGATCAACTGGGTTAGCGTCTTAGCCAGTTCCGTCTTGCCTACGCCGGTAGCTCCAGCGAAGAACAGGACACCTCGCGGACGTCCGCCCTTGGTACGCACCTGGGCTCCAGTGAGGGCCATCACGGAACGCATCAGGATATCCACGGTCTTTACCGTGGCCTGTCTCTGCCCCTTGACCCTGTCCTCAATGTGCAAACGCGCATTACGAATTTTTTCCTTGAGATAGTCCTTTTTCCAGGGATTCTCCATAACACCGACCTTGAAGCAGCGAACCGCATCGTCGATATCGTTGAGGTGAATATGTTGATGATCGGCGAGTTGTGCAATATCCACCATGCTCTGCAAGGACATGGCGTGAGTTCCGTCGGCGAAACGCATCGCAAAGGCTGTTCGATCTGACTCGGCAACATCGGAAAACCCCCGGAACTGTGGAGCGAGGACTTGGGCTGCGTCGAGCCGGGCCTCGAAGTCCGGCCGCGTGAGAGTGAGCACGCTAATGCGTTCACTATCGAGTGAAAGCCAAGAGGGGATGTCCTGTGCGCGATTGAGCAGCCATATCACCGGATTGAACATTGTTGCGCTGTCACCAGGCAAGCGCAGACATTCAGTGGTAAGCGAGAGCTTTTCCATTGCGGTGTAGAACTTGTATTCGAGCAGATCCGGCGCCTGGGGATTGGGCGATAGCCGCGAAGCAAAATCGATCACAAAGCCCACGCGCAGTTCGCGAAGCTCGACGACGCGGCGAACGATTTGACCAAGCGAATCCAGGTTGGTTACAGGCATTACACCATCCTGCAATTTCAGATTCAGCAACTTCGCTGCCCTGACACGGAGGGATTCCACCGGCGGATAGACGCGAATGCCGTCGATGCGATCGTAAATAAGCAGAAAGCTGAAATTGAGGGATTCCACGAACCGCCAGAGGCAGCACATCAGTGGCGTCAGTTGCGCAGTATCGCCACTTCGGGCAAGAAAGACATCCCGGATGTTGCCCGAAAGGATGAATTGAGACCGGATAGGTAGCAATCGACGAAGATCCTCGATCCACCGAGGCCAACTTTCAGACCTGTCTATCGAAAGCCGATCCGCTGCCATAACTGAACTTTTCACCCTTAATCTGCGACCCTTGCCGCCATAAGCTCCCAGGAGTTGTTGGCGGCAGGATTTCGCCAGGCATCAAAATAAAGCGCGACAAACACGGCTGGCGTCAGCGTGTTACGTTGATATCAATCCCGGAAAAACGAACTCGGGTCATTGCTCACTTGGTCATTCCTTATCGATTTCTGGTCTAAGCGGCTGGGACGGCGGGCTCAGTTGCTGATGAAACGGTCATTGAAAATCTCAACTCTTTTCCCAAGCTTGTAAAAATCATTGCACAAGGTCTAAAATATTGCAATAACGGAACGCATAATTTCGTTAAACAAAACGTTTGCCCCAACACATATAGCCGAACTCAAGGAGCGCTGCCCCGTGCCAAAAGATGCCGAAACGAAGGACTCCTCTACACTTAGAGCTCTCGGTGTTCTCGAGCTGATCGCTCGTGCCGATGCCCCTTTATCACTACTCGAGCTTACCCAGCAGAGTGAACTTCCAAAACCGTCGGTTTTTCGCATCATCGGCCTCCTGCAAAGAGGCAGACTGGTGCAGCGCGAGCCGTCGGGCAAGCGCTATGGCATTGGTGCAAGACTGTCGCAGCTAGCACTTGACGTGATGATGCATTCGCCGCAGCGCAGCAGGCGGCACGCCATCCTGAAGGAGTTGGTAGAAGAAATCGGCGAGACCTGCAACTACACCATGCAGGATGGCAACGAGGTGGTTTATCTTGATCGCGTTGAGACATCCTCCCCGGTACGTTTGCTCATGGACGCGGGGTCACGCGTACCAATGCACTGCACGGCGAGCGGCAAACTGTTTCTGAGTCAGCTGACGGAGCGAAAGATTGTGGCCCTGCTTGGACAGGGCCCATACCGGCGCTATACCGATCGCACAATCACCGAGCCTATTGCACTGCAAAAGGAACTGCGGCGCATACGCAGCGAGAGCGTCGGTACAGACGTCGGCGAATACCTCGAGGGATCCGTGTGCCTCGCAGTGCCAATACTCGCACCACAGGGACACATGTGCGCCACCATCGCGGTGCATGGCCCTTCGCCGCGGCTTTCCCTGAAAAGGGCAATCGGATTCCTCCCTGCGCTTCGACGCGCGGCAAAGGCGATGGCCGCCACCATGGATTGCGCCATGATTACCGACAAGTCTTCGATCGCCCCCTTTGGCGCGATTGCGGACCCCAAACCGAAACCCCGGACTCGCAGCCGGACCTTACCTTAACCAGGAGTTATCTCTTGACCGCACCCGTAATCATTACCGTTGCAATCACTGGCGCATTACCCAGAAAACAAGATAATCCGGCCGTTCCAGTGACACCCAGCGAGCAGATTGAATCGACGCACGAGGCCTATGAGGCCGGTGCATCCCTGGTGCATATCCACGTGCGTAACCCCGACCAGTCGCCGGGTTCCGACCCCGCCGCCTTCGCCGAGGTGCAGGAAGGTGTGCGCAAGTACTGCCCGGGCATGATCATCCAGTTCTCCACCGGCGGCCGCGGCCGTGAGCAGTCGGCGCGTGGTGGCATGCTGCATCTGAAGCCGGACATGGCTTCGCTGGCGACGGGCTCGGTGAACTTCCCGGCCAGCATCTATGAGAATCCGCCGGATTTCGTCGAGGGCTTGGCGAAGACCATGCTCGACAACGACATCAAGCCGGAGATAGAGGTCTTCGATCTGGCAATGCTCTACAACGCCGCCAACCTAGTGAAGAAAGGCCTGCTGAAGAGTCCGCCGCACATCCAGTTCGTGCTCGGCATCGCCAATGCGTTGCCGGTACGGCGCAGCGTCTTCGACTTTCTGCGCAGCGAACTGGCCGAGATCTCGCCCGAAGCGACCTGGGTTGCCGCCGGAACCGCGCGCTACCAGTTCGAGGTAAACCAGTGGTGTCTTGAAGCGGGCGGCCATTGCCGTACCGGACTGGAAGACAACCTGCGCTTCGATCCGACCCGATTGGCGGCGAGCAATGCCGAACTGGTGAAGAAGATCGTCGATGTCTGCGACCGCTACGGCCGCCATCCGGCGACCCCCGCCGAGGCAAGGCTGATCCTCGGCCTGCGGCCGGCCTGAGCGGCGCATGACCGAAATCACCCAGATCCGGCCCGACCGCGAGGTCTCGGTACGCGAGACCTTCGGCATCGATGTCGACCTCATGGTGCCGGCCTTCAGCGAGCGCGACGACCATGTGCCAGAGATCGACACGGTCTATCGCTTCAACCCCGAGGTGACGCTGGCCATCCTCGCCGGCTTCAGCCGTGATCGCCGCGTGATGCTGCAGGGCATGCACGGCACCGGCAAATCGACCCACATCGAGCAGGTCGCGGCGCAGCACCTGGCCTTCGAGCGCAAATTCGGCATCGGCATCATCGAGACCATGGGGCTCACCGAAACCGCCGCGCCCTGCTTCTCCAATCCGCTGGCGCCGGAGCGGCGCAAAGTCGGCAGCCCCGGCCCGGCCTTTGGCAACGAGGCAAAAATAATCGATGGCGCCGGCCTCGCATTGCCCGCTGGCCAGGTCGGCGAAATCATGGTGCGCGGCGCCAACGTGATGAGCTGCTACTACAAGGACCCGGCGGAGACGGCACGCACGCTGGAGCGCGACGGCTGGCTGCATACCGGCGATCTCGGCTACATGGATGCCGACGGCTTCGTCTTCGTCACCGGCCGCATCAAGGAACTCATCATCAAGGGCGGGGAGAACATCGCGCCCCGCGAAATCGACGAAGCCCTGCTCCAGCACCCTGCCCTGCTCGAAGCCGCGGCCGTTGGCATTCCCGACGCCAACTACGGCCAGGAGATCATGGCTTGCGTGGTGCTCAAGCCTGACCAGACGTGCTCCGAAGATGAGTTGCGGAAGTACTGCGAAGGCGCGCTGGGCATTTACAAGACGCCGCGGCAGTTCCGCTTCGTGCAGGAATTGCCGAAGGGCCCCTCGGGCAAGGTGCAACGCCTGAAGTTGCTCGACCTCCTTG
>JALHNN010000288.1 GCA_022843505.1 Sulfuritalea sp. | reverse complement strand
GCCTTGCGGACGATCTCTTCGTGGTTGAAGCGCACCATCTGGTAGGCCGGCTTGCCGTCATCCATGGTCACCACCTTGTCGTTGAGGCGCACCTTGCGGTAGCCGGGGCGTCCGGATTCGATGGTGATCAGGCCGAGTTTGAACATGTGCTTGAGCGTCGCCATCACCTCCTGGCGCGAATGGCGCAGGATGCGCATGCACTTGTCGACGACCTCGTCGATCGGCAGCGCGACTTCGGCTTCGCGCTCGCGGCGCATCTTTCCCGATGCCGCTTCCGGCACGGCGGCAAGCTCCAGCAGTTGTGCATAGGCGACGATGATCGAGAAGCCCATGGCGTGGCGGGCGACCAGCTCATCCTTCTTCTTCACCATGGTGATCAGCGTACGCAGCATGTAGCGGACGATGGGCGAGGATTTGTCGATCAGGCGTTCCAGGGCCTCGGCTTCGATGACCTGGAATTCGCAGTAGGTGAGGGCCTTGGCCGTGGCGCTGCGCGGTTCCGTCGACAGCAGGGCCATTTCGCCGAAGAACTGGCCGCGGCCCAGGGTGGAAAGCACCACCTTGCGCTCGCCGCGGGTGATGGAAATTTCGACCGAGCCCTCCTTGATCACGTACATCAGGGGGTTGCCCATGCCGCCCTCGGAAAAGATGACTTCCCCGGGAGATGCCGTGCGTGTCGGTAGCGCTTGCGGTTGAGCCATGTCGTGCTCCGTAGTGTCGGAACGGTCAGGTAAGCGACGCCATGCCTGGAAAGCGGCGGGACCGTGGCGCTAGGATAATCGAAACTTCCCCGGCGCTGCCCGCGGAAAATACGTGCCGGCTGCGGAAACTACGGGGTCGGGACAGGCCGGATACAATGCAAGGCATGAAGCTCCCGCCACGCCGAAAAACCGCTGACAGGCCGTGATCGTCCTCGACATCCTTTGTGATTCGGGCCATCGTTTCGACGGCTGGTTCGCCTCGTCGGACGCATTTCGCGAGCAATGCCAAAGGCAACTGGTGCAATGCCCCCATTGCCAGTCGACGGCCGTGAGCCTGCTGCCGTCCGCGCCCCATGTCAGGCGCGGGGCGACGACGGATCCCGGCGGCGAGTCGCGGGCGCCGGCCCTGCCCGCGGCGCCCGCCGCCCAGCTGTTTCAGGCCCTGGCGCAGATCGCGCGGCAGGCCGAGAACGTCGGCACGCGCTTTCCCGAAGAGGCACGCCGAATCCACTACGAGGAGGCTCCGGCGCGCAACATCCGTGGCCAGGCCAGCGCCGGAGAAACCATGGAACTGCTCGAGGAGGGCATCCTCGTCCTGCCGGCGCCCGTGCCGCACGAGGACGAATTTCACTAGCGCGCCGCGCGCGTCCTTCAGCGCTCGGGTGCCGGCTCGAAAACTTCCACCGGCGCCGCAAACCCCTTGAGCCGGACTTCGCCTGCCGACTGCAGCGGCACGGCGCTGCCGGCGTTCGCCGCCGTCTGGCTCGAAACCAGGATCTGTCCGCCGCGCGCTTCGCCGCACAGGCGCGCGGCAAGGTTGGTGACACTGCCGATGGCGCCGTAGTCACGACGTCCCTCGAAGCCGATGGCGCCGATGGTGGCCACGCCCTGGGCGATGCCTATGCCCATGGCCAGGGTATAGCCGCGCGTCTGCCACAGCGCCTGCAGCTGGCCGAAACGGCGCTGCATCGCCAGGGCCATGTTGAGCGCGGCGACCGCCGGAGCGGGTATTTCCAGAGGATCGTTGAAAAAGATCATCATGCCGTCGCCGGCGAAGCGTTCCAGGGTCGCGCCGCTGGCCATGATCAGCTCGCCCATGGCGGCGTGGAATTCGCCGAGCACGCGCATCACTTCGTCGGCGCCATGCGCTTCGGTAAAGGAGGTGTAGCCGCGCAGATCGAGGAAGACCACGACGATCTCGCGCCGGTGGGTCTTCAGCGGATCTTCCGCATCGCCGGTCAGCAGCATGTCGGCCACCGCCGGCGAGAAGAAGCGGCGCAGCCGGCCCATGCGTTCGAGCTCGGCGACTCCCTCGGCGACACGCTGCGCCAGCGAGCGGTTGAGCTCCTCGAGTTCCTGCGCCTGTCGCCGCAGGGCGAGGTGATTCTTCACCCGTGCCAGCAGGATGGGGGAACTGATGGGCTTGGTCAGGTAGTCGACGGCACCCAGGGAAAGGCCCTGTTCCTCGCTCTCGGTCTCCGACATCGAGGTGACGAAGATCACGGGTATGTCCTGTGTCGCCGGGTCCGCCTTGAGCTGGCGACAGACGTCGTAGCCGCTCATGTCGGGCATCATGACGTCGAGCAGGATCAGGTCGGGGGCGGATGCCGAACGCGCCTGCTGCAGCGCCTCGGCGCCGGATTTCGCCGTGCGCACCGTGTAGTGCGGCTGCAGCAGCTTCTGCAGCAGGAGCAGGTTGATCGGGTGATCGTCTACCGCGAGGATGGTGGCGCTGCCGTCGGCATCCATGGTCCGGGTTGTCTCCTCTTGGGGCGTGCTTAAGCTACTGGGCGACTGGCTGGCGGAACAACCGCGGTTCGAAGCGAAACAGCCTGGGATGCGCGGCGTCGATGCTGCCCTTGACCCAGCCGAAACCGGGCGAGCCGAAGGTTTCGACGCGGGTGAAGTTGGCGATCGTCTGCCCCGTCGCGGGATGTTCCATGGGCTGGTCGATACGATGCTGGTGGGTATCGCCGTGGACCAGGACGACCTGTCCGGGGAATGCCAGCGTCTCGTCGCGCAGCTGCTCGATGAATTCCGCGTAGCCCGTCGCCGGACGCCCGGCATTGGCGGCATGGAAGCCGGGGTTGCCCTGGATCACCAGCAGCAGGCCGGCAAGTCTGCGTTCGCGCGCCAGGGCGAAGGCCTGCGCCAGCCAGGCGCGGTTGGCGGCGCTGCGCTCGCGGAATTCGGCTACGGGGCCGCTGCCGCCGGCACCCTCGAAATTGTTGTTGCTCCCCGGCACGTTCAGGCCGACGAAGAGCACGCCGCCGGCCTCCCAGCGTACGTTCTCGCGATAGGCGGAATGGGCGGGGTCGCTGCTCTGGCGTTCGAGGCGGAGCCCGCGGCGACCCAGCGCGTGATCATCGGCAAAGAACAGCTGGCGCAGCTTTGCCAGGCGTTCGAGCGGATCGTAGCCGCCGTTGCTGCGCCGGTGGCAGTCGGTCCATTCGTTGTCGCCGGGCACGTAGATCAGCGGATGCGCCGAATTGCGGAAGACGTCGAGGATGTCGCGCAAGGCGGCATCGCTGCATTCGCCGGAGCCGCTCTTGATGTCGCCGTCGTGCACCACGAAGGCGAGATCCTCGCGATCCATTTCGGCGATCAGTTCCGGCAGGTGCTGGCGCTCCCAGTGGCTGTAGGGCGTATCGCCAAAGAGGCCGAAGGACAGCGGACCGGCGTGCGCCGCCGACGCCAGCCATGCCGCGAGGAGCAGGAAACGGCGCAACTTCATTCGCGGGCCAGTCGCGCCAGCTGGTAGAGCCGGTCCAGCGCCTCGCGCGGACTCAGCTCGTCGGGGTTGAGGTCGCGCAGCGCATCGAGCGCCGGGTGCGGCGGTTCGGGCAGGGGCGGGGCGCTGGCGAACAGGTCCGGCTGCTGCATCGATCCGGCCTCGCGGTTCTCCAGCAGGGCCAGGCGCCGCCGCGCTTCGCGCACCACCGCCGGCGGCATGCCCGCCAGGGCAGCAACCTGCACGCCGTAGCTCTGCGAGGCGGGACCTTCCTCGACGGCATGGAGGAAGACGATTCTGTGGCCGTGCTCGACGGCGTCCAGGTGCACGTTGGCGCACACCGGGTAGTCCTGCGCCAGCCGCGTCAGCTCGAAGTAATGCGTCGAAAACAGCGTCCAGGCGCGATTCTTCTCGATCAGGTGGCGGGCGATGGCGAAGGCCAGGGCGACGCCGTCGAAGGTCGAGGTGCCGCGGCCGACTTCGTCCATCAGCACCAGGGACTTGTCGGTGGCGCCGTTGAGGATGGCCGCGGCTTCGGTCATCTCGACCATGAAGGTGGACCGTCCCGAGGCGAGGTCATCCGAAGCGCCGATGCGGGTGTAGATGGCGTCGATCGGGCCCAGGCGACAGCGTGTGGCGGGGACGAAGCTGCCGCAGTGGGCGAGCAGCACGATCAGCGCGGCCTGGCGCATGTAGGTGGACTTGCCGCCCATGTTCGGGCCGGTGATCAGCAGCAGGCGGCGCGCCGGGGACAGGCGGGTGTCGTTGGCGATGAATGTACCCGACTGCGTGCCGATCTGCCGCTCCACGACAGGATGGCGGCCACCCTCGATCTCCAGCAGTGCTTCGTCGCAGAACTCGGGCTGGCGGTAGTCGTGGCGCACGGCGGCAGCGGCGAATGCAGTCAGGCCATCGAGTTCGGCGACGGCGCGCGCAATCCGCTGCAACACCGGGATGTGGATCGTCAGCGCGGCCAGCAGTTCTTCCCAGAGCGACTTCTCCAGCGCCAGGGCACGTTCGTTGGCCGACAGGGCCTTGTCCTCGAAACTCTTGAGTTCAGGCGTGATGTAGCGCTCGGCGTTCTTCAGGGTCTGC
>JALHNN010000287.1:301-4531 GCA_022843505.1 Sulfuritalea sp. | reverse complement strand
AAGTCGTTTCGCAATTGCTGTTCTGCCGCCTCGAACTGTGCGACTGGCATGACCGGGCGGACCTGGTTGCGCGGTGCCGCCAGCTGCTCGCCGCTGGCGCCACTCCCGTCGAGCCCTTCACCTTCCTGCTACTCGCCGAGATATCCCCGGATGAGCAACTCCAGCTGTCGCAGCGCTTTTGCCAACCGCTGCTGCCGCTGCGCACTCTGGCGCCACGAGACAATCCCGCAGCGCCGCCGCAGCGGCTGCGTATCGGCTATTTCGGTGACATCTTCCACGAGCACGCCACGGCACGCCTGGTCACCGGGATGATCGAGCACCACGACCCTGCCGCCTTCGAGGTGCACGCCTTTTCCTACGGGCCCGATGATGACGGCGACAAGCGGCGGCGGCTGCTCGCCGCCTGCGACGGCTTCCACGACCTAGGTGGCCTTGATATCGCCCAGACCGCGGCCTACATCCACAGCCAGGAGATCGACATCCTGATCGACCTCAACGGCTGGACCGGAAACACCCGTTCGGCCGCGCTGGCCTGGCGTCCGGCTTCGGTGCAGGTCAACTGGCTCGGTTATCCGGCGACCCTCGGCAGCCGCCAGCTGGCCGACTACCTGATCGGCGATGCGACGGTGACGCCGCCGCAAGACGCCGAGTTCTATGCCGAAACTCTTGCTCTGATGCCGCACTGCTATCAACCCAACGACCGCGGACGGACCGTCGGGCCGATTCCATCGCGCAGCAGCACCGGTCTGCCGGCGCGCGGGATGGTCTATTGCTGCTTCAATCGCTTCCTGAAGATCTCCGACGACGTTTTCGACACGTGGTGCTGCATCCTGAACCAGGTTCCCGGCTCCGTGCTCTGGCTGCTCGATGGCGGCTCCGAGGCGCGCGAGCGCCTGCTCGCGCGGGCCGCTGATCGCGGTATCGCCGGCGAACGGCTGGCATTTGCGCCGCCGTTGCCGCAGGAGGCGCACCTGGCCCGCCTGTCACTCGCCGACCTGGTGCTGGATACCTTCCCCTATGGCGCACACACCACGGCGAGCGATGCGCTGTGGTGCGGCGTGCCGGTGCTGACGCGGATCGGCAAGACGTTTCCGAGCCGGGTCGCGGCGAGCCTGCTGCGGGCTTGCGACATGGCTGACCTGGTGACATCTGAGCCAGGCGATTACCTGGAGCGCGCGATTACGCTGGGGCGCGATGCCGAGGCCTTGGCAGACCTGCGCGGACGGCTGGTGGCGAATCGCATGCGAACGCCCTTGTTCGACACCGGGGCCTTTGCGCGAGACTTCGAGTCCCTGCTGCGCATGATCTGGAGCGACCACTGCCGGGGCGGCGGCTCACGCCCGCTGGTACTTTAGAAGTCGATCTGCAGCCCGGGCCAAGCAGAAGCCAGCGCCGCGCGGAACTCCTGCCGGATTCTTTCCAGGGCCGATGCCGTGTCGGCTTCGAAACGCAGGACCACCACCGGGGTGGTGTTCGAGGCGCGCGCCAAGCCGAAGCCATCGGCATACTCTGCGCGCACGCCGTCGATCAGGACCAGCTTCCGGGCTCCGGGGAAGGCCTTCTTGCCCCGCTTGCGCAGCCGGTCCACCAGTTCGTGCGGCTGGCCCTCGGCCATCTTCAGGTTGAGTTCCGGCGTCGATATGGCATTGGGAAGATTCCGCAGCGGCCAGTTCGAGTCGGCCCAGCGCGAAACGATCTCCAGCAGGCGCGCGCCCGCATACAGGCCGTCGTCGAAGCCGTACCAGCGTTCCTTGAAGAACATGTGGCCGCTCATTTCACCGGCGAACGGCGCGCCGGTCTCCTTGAGCTTGCTCTTGATCAGCGCATGCCCCGTGTTCCACATCAACGGCCTGCCACCCTGGAAACGCACCGATTCGGCGACCCAGCGCGAACACTTGACGTCGTAGATGATCTCCGCGCCGGGATTGCGCGACAGGACGTCGGCGGCGAACAGCATCAGCTGGCGGTCGGGGTAGATGATCTCGCCATCCTTGGTCACCACGCCGAGGCGGTCGCCGTCGCCGTCGAAGGCCAGGCCGAGCTCGGCGTCGCTATCGCGCAGGGCGCGTCGCAGGTCTTCCAGGTTCTCGGGTTTCGACGGGTCCGGATGGTGATTGGGGAAGTTGCCGTCGACCTCGCAGTACAGGGGAATCACGGTACAGCCCAAGCGACGGAACAGGTCCGGGGCGACGCTGCCGGCGACCCCGTTGCCGCAGTCGATGACGATTGTCATCGGCCGGGCCAGCCTGACATCGCCGACGATACGCTCGATGTAGGCCTGGCGCACGCTGGCGTGGCGCACCACGCCGCGGCCCTCGCAGAAGTCGGCGCTGGAGATACGGCGACGCAGGTCCTGGATCATGGCGCCGTGGAGCGTCTCGCCGCCGAGGACCATCTTCAGGCCGTTGTATTCGGGCGGGTTGTGGCTGCCGGTCACCGAGACGCAACTCTCGGTGCCCAGTTCATGGGCGGCGAAATAGGCCATCGGCGTCGGCACCCGTCCGATGTCGATCACGTCCGTTCCGGTGTGGTTGATGCCCGAGGCCAGCGCGCCGGCGAGCTCGGGCCCGGAGAGGCGGCCGTCGCGGCCGATGACGATCGCCTTGAGGCCGCGTGCGGCGGCTTCGCTGCCGAGTGCCAGGCCGATCTGGCGCACCACGTCGGCGGTCAGCGTACTGCGGACGATGCCGCGGATGTCGTAGGCCTTGAAGATCTCGGGTGCCGGTGCTTGCATGACGTGTGGCTCGAACGAAGGGGGGCGGATTATCGCACGGGCGCCGCGGCGCCAAGCTGCATGGCGAAGTGGGCCAGCACCCGTTCCGGCATCCAGTCGAGGCGGCCGGGCGGAGGGCCGTGGACGAAGCCGACATGTCCGCCCTCGGCCTGCAGTTCCAATGTCACCGCCGGCGGCAGGTGCTCCGCCCGCGGCAGGGCGCGCGCCGGCAGGAAGGGGTCGTTGAGCGCATGCAGCAGCAGCGTGGGCAGGCGGATGGCTCCGAGCAGGGGACCGGCGCTGCTGCGCACGTAATAGTCGTCGGCACCGGTGAAGCCGTGCAGCGGGGCGGTCACGGCATCGTCGAAGTCGCGCAGGGTGCGCGCGGCAATCGCGCGGCGCAGGTCGAAGCGGCCGGGGAAACGGCGATGCTTTTCGCGCGCCGCCGGGATCAGGGTGCGCAGGAAATGGCGCGCATAGACGAGTTTGAACCCTGCGGAGAGGGCGTCGTTGGCCGCGGCCAGGTCGAGCGGCACGCTGATCGCGGCAATCGCCGTGGCCGGGGCGTCGGTCCCGTTCCCGAATTCGGCGGCCCACTTGAGCAGGGCATTGCCGCCCAGCGAAACGCCGGCGGCAAACAGCGCGGGATAGCCGGCGGCTACGAGCCGGCGCAGGATCCAATCGACTTCGGGCGAGTCACCCGAGTGGTAGGCACGCGCCAGCCGGTTGGCCTCGCCCGAGCAGCCGCGAAAATGGACCACGACGCCATGCCATCCGCGCCGCGAAACTGCGTGCATCAGGCGCCTTGCATAGTGGCTGCGCGAACTGCCCTCGAGGCCGTGGAACAGGACGACACAGGGACTCCCGGGATCGCCATCGACCCGGTCGAGGTCGATGAAATCCCCATCGGGCGTGTCCCAGCGTTCGCGCCGGTAAGCCGGCAGCGGCCCCTTGATCAGCAGGGGCCAGATCGTCTGGGCATGGCTGCCGGGAAGCCAGGTCGGGGCGCGGTATGCGGCGGGTGTCAATGCAGGATGCGCGAATCGTCGCCGACACTGCTTGGCGGTACCGGCGAGGCGTGGTGAGCCACCATGCGCCAGCCGACCGCGCTGCGTACATAGACGTTGGTGGCGACCACCGGCGCGCTGACGGCCTGGTTGTCCGGCGTCGAGAAGTGTTCGAGCACGGTACTGACCACGGCGAAGGGCGTGGTCACCGAGGTCGACTGCGACAGGCGCAATCTCAGGCGCATGCCGTTGGCGAAAATCTTGCGCCAGGCGTCGCGGATTTCGGCAAAGCCGACCAGGCGGGGTCCGCCGGGGTGGATGCAGGTGACCTCCTCGTCCTCGGCCCACACCGCCATCATGGCATCGGCATCGCAGCGCTCCAGGGCCTCGTAAAAGGCGGCTTCGGCATCCTGCGGCGTGGCAAAGATCTTCTGGCTGGGCATGGTCAGGCATCCATGGCGTCGGCGACCTGCCGCGGCGCGAGGCCGTTCAGGCAGTCGAAATGCCCCA
>JALHNN010000287.1:0-291 GCA_022843505.1 Sulfuritalea sp. | reverse complement strand
GTATAGGCGGGTGACGACGAGCCGTAAAGTGCCACCAGCGGTCTGTCGAGCGCCGCCGCGACGTGCATCAGGCCGGAATCGTTGCTGACCACGCCGCGTGAGGAAGCGATCAGGTCGATCGCCTGCTCGAGCGAACTGCGGCCGCAGAGGTTGATCGCGGTTCCTGCGGCGAGGGAAGCAATCTCTTCGCCCACCTCGCGGTCCTTGGCCGAGCCGATCAGCCAGGCGGGGTTTGCCGGGCTGGCGACCAGGCGCGCCAGGGCGGCGCGCTGCGCCGCCGGCCAGCGCTTG
>JALHNN010000286.1 GCA_022843505.1 Sulfuritalea sp. | reverse complement strand
CGGAGTTCAGCGGTGGCAGGGCCACGGCGCGTTCGCTGGTGCTTGCCTCGATGCCGCCGCCGCCGGGGCCGAAGACGATGGTGGGGCCGAAGATCTTGTCGCGCACCATGCCGACCACAAGTTCTCGGCCGTTGGGCTTCTGGATCATCGGCTCGATGGCGATGCCGTTGATCTGGGCGTCGGGCCGGTTTTTCTTGACGTCTTCCATGATCTCCAGCCAGGCGTCGCGCACGGCCGCCAGGCCGTTGAGGTTCAGGCGCACGCCGCCGGAATCGGCCTTGTGGGCGATCTGCGGCGAATCGATCTTCATCACCACCGGCAGGCCGAGTTCCTCGGCCAGCACCATCGCCTCGGAGGCCGAGCGGGCCACCACGGTCTGCGCAATCGGGATGCGAAACGCCGCCAGCACCGCCTTCGACTCCATCTCGTTCAGGACCTTGCGCCCCTCCATCAGCGCGGTCTCGATCACCAGGCGCGCCGACTCCAGGCGCGGCGGCGCCTGTTCGGAGATCGACGGCGGCGTCTGCATCAGCAGCTGTCGGTTGCGGTAGTAGTTCGAAATGTGCGAGAACAGGTCGACCGCCGGTTCCGGCGTGCGGAAGGTGGGAATCGCGGCGCCCTGGAACAGCTTGCGCGCCTCGCCGACCTGCTCCTCGCCCATCCAGCAGGTGACCAGCGGCTTGTCGGTCTGGCGCGCGATCTCGATCACGGTGCGCGCGGCCTGGGTCGGGTCGGTCATCGCCTGCGGCGTGAGGATCGCCAGCACGCCGTCCACGCCGTCGTCGTCGATGCAGGCCTGCAGCGCCGCGCCGTAGCGTTCCGGGCCGGCGTCGCCGAGGATGTCGATCGGATTGGCGCGCGACCAGGTCGCCGGCAGCAGCTCGCCGAGTTTTGCCATGGTCGGAGCGGAAAGCTGGGCCAGCGGGATGTCGATGTCGGCGGCATGGTCGGCGGCCATCACGCCGGGGCCGCCGCCGTTGGTGATGATCGCCAGGCGCTTGCCGCGCGGGCGGAAATGCGAGAACAGGGCGGAGGCGGCGGCGTACATCTGGCCGACGTTGGCCAGGCGCACCACGCCGGCGCGGCGCAGCGCCGCGTCGAACACGTCGTCGGCGCCGACCAGCGCGCCGGTGTGCGACAGGGCGGCCTTCTCGCCCGCGGGATGCTTGCCGACCTTGATGAGGAGGACCGGCTTGCAGCGCGCGGCGGCGCGCAGCGCGCTCATGAAGCGGCGCGAGTTCTTGATGCCTTCGATGTAGAGGAAGATGTTCTCCGTCCGCGGATCGGAGACCATGTAGTCGAGCACCTCGCCGAAGTCGATGTCGCCTTCCGCGCCCAGCGAAACCACGTTGGAGAAACCGACGTTCTTCGCCAGCGCCCAGTCGAGGATGGCGGTGCACAAGGCGCCGGACTGCGAGATCAGGCCGATGGTGCCGGCATGGGCGAAGCCGTGGCCGAAGGTGAGGTTGATCTGGCTGCCGGGGCGCATGATGCCGAGGCAGTTCGGGCCGAGCAGGCGCATGCCGTGGCGGCGGGCATTCTCCAGCGCGGCGCGCTCCAGCGAGGCGCCGCGCGGGCCGGCCTCGGCAAAGCCGCCGGAAATCACGATGGCATTCTTGCAGCCGGCGCGGCCGCAGGCGTCGACGATTTCCGGGACGATCGCCGCCCGGGTGCAGATCACGGCGATGTCGAGGCGCTGCGGTATGGTGTCGACCGAGGCGTAGGTCTTCTCTCCGAACACGGTCTCGTGCTTGGGATTGACGAAGAACAGCTTGCCCTTGTAGCCCGAATCGAGCATGTTGCGAACCAGGGTCACGCCTATCGTGTTGGGCGTCTCCGAGGCGCCGACGATGGCGATCGAGGCCGGTTCGAAGAGGGTGTGCAGGTAGTGGCGTTCGTTATGCATGGATGGGATCCGACGCAGCGCGCCGGATCATTGGGATGGTGCGGTGCAGCATAGCATTTTTCGGGCGATGTATTCGAGGGCGGGCACTAGTTTTGTCCGCCGCTTGACGGCGTGCCGGCGTCGGGCCTCAAGCCGCATTGCCGGAAGCGCCCTGGCTGCGGCGAAAATGCCCGAAATGGCGATCGGCGCTGACGATGTGATTGACCAGCCAGCCGCTGAAATAGCGCTTGATGCGAAACAGCAGGTAGATGCGATCTTCCTCGCCGGACGCGATTTCGCGCCGCAGTTCCTCGAAGTATTCAAAGAAGCGCTGGTGCTGCCGCGCATGCAGGTCCAGAAACGGATAGTCCGACTCGCGCATCAGGTCCTCCTCGATGCGGAAGTCGGCCTCGGCGGCGCGGCGTATCTGTTCCAGCAGTTGCCCGGTTTGTTCGAGGTGGTTGTCGTGCAGTGCCTTGGACAGGGCGTTCATGTCGGTGAGCAGGTTCTGGTGCACCGTATCGACTTTGGACAGGCCGTAGGAATACATCTCGTGCCAGGGGGGCGCCACGTCCGCGCGTGGCGGTCCATAGTTCTCGGCGAGGGGATTGCAGCGCTCGAGATAGACGTGCACGGCCGTATCCTCCGGCACGGCGGCGGCGTAGTCCACCAGACGGGCACGTGCTGCGGTGGCATCACCGACGTGGTAACAGGCCAGCGCCTGCTCGAACTGCTTGAGGGTGCGTCGCTTGGCGTCCGCCAGTTCCGGCGCATCGCTGTTGAACACCTCGTACACCGAATGCGATCCCTGTTTGCCGCGCACCTGGGTCCGGTCCAGGAAGCGGATCGACCATTCCTGCGGCCGGTCGAGCGAATACAGGGTGTAGTCGCTGATCAGGATGGAGACGCGGTACTCCTTGGTCAGGCGTTCGAGGCGGGCGGCGAGGTTGACCGCGTCGCCGATCACCGTGCCGTCCATGCGCGCGGCGCCGCCGATGGTGCCGAGGATAACGATCCCGGTGTTGATGCCGATGCCGATCTTGATCGGCCGGTAGCCGGCGCGCTGCCGGCCAAAATTGTAGTCGTCGAGCTGGCGCAGCATGGCCTGGCCACAGCGCAGGGCCTCGTCGGGCGAATCGGGAAACAGCGCCATGATGGCATCGCCGATGTACTTGTCGATGAAGCCGCCGTGGGCCGTGATCACCGGCTCCATCTGCACCAGGTAGGAATTCAGGAAATTGAAGTTTTCCTGCGGACTCATGGTTTCCGACAGGGCCGTAAAGTTGCGGATGTCGCAGAACAGGACGGTCATCTTGCGCTCGACCTGCTGCCCGAGTTCCACCTTGCGGATATCCTCTATGCCCAGCAGGTTGAGGAATTCCCGCTGCACGAAGCGGCTGTAGGCCGCGGTGGTCTTCTTCAGGCGTTCGCGAAGGACGTCCGAGCTTTCCGGGGAATTGCCCTGCGGGGAACTCGGAGTTGCGGACATTTGGCGTTGCGGATCCCGGGAAGTCGCTGGCGACAAGGTTTAGGCTCAAAATGATACCCGACATGGCTATTGAGATATACGGAAATGCATCACGCTGGGTGCGGCGATTCCTGCCCCTGATCGTGCCGGGTGGCCGGGTGCTCGATCTTGCCTGCGGCGGCGGGCGACATGCGTTGCTGCTTGCCCGGCAAGGCTTCGAGGTGGAGGCCGTGGACCGTGACACCGAGGCGCTGGCAGCGATCGCCGCGAGCGAGCCGGGCATCGTGATCCGCGAAGCCGATCTCGAAGGCGGCCCATGGCCCTATTACGGTCGCGTCTTTGACGCCATCGTCGTCACCAATTACCTGTTCCGGCCGCTGCTGCCCCAGCTCGTGAATTCGCTAGACGCGGGCGGGGTGCTGATCTACGAAACCTTCATGGCCGGCAACGAGAAATTCGGCAAGCCGTCGAATCCGGCCTTCCTGCTGCGCCAGGGTGAATTGCTCGACGTCCTGCGACCGAAGCTGAACGTCGTCGCCTTCGAGCAGGGCGAGGTCGACATTCCCCGCCCGGCGGTGGTGCAGCGGATATGCGCGGTGCGCGGCCTGCCGGGGCGCCTGCCCGAGCCACCGCCGCCCGTCGCCGCCTGAGGCGTTTCGTCGCTGCGCCTCACGGTTCGTCGCATTCCCCTGGGGTAGCGGCAGGCTCGCCATGAAATAATCCGGCCATGCGCGTCCTGGTCGGTACCTTCCTTTTCAACACCCTGATCGCCGGATTCCTTTCCGCGCTCGGGGTCGGTGGCGATTTCCGGATCAACGCCACCTTCTCGCATTGCATCGGCTTCAGCATCCTCGCGCTGACGAAGGTGGTGCTGCGCCTTCCCCTGTCCGGCGCGCCGCGGGGCGCCGCGGTTGCCGCCGCTGTGCTTGCCGGCGCGGCGCTGGGCGGCATGCTGGCGCGCTCCCTGACCGGCATCGGCAGTTCGCCCGACGGTGGCCACGAGACGCAGTCGCTGCTGATCGGTCTGGTCTTCGGCAGCATCGCCGCCGGATTCTTCTGGCTGCGCGAACGCAACGCGAAGCTCGAAACCGACCTGCGCGAGCGCGAACTGGCACGCCTGGAAGCCGAGAAACAGAGCCTGGCCGCGCAGTTGCGCCTGCTGCAGGCACAGATCGAACCGCATTTTTTGTTCAATTCGCT
>JALHNN010000285.1 GCA_022843505.1 Sulfuritalea sp. | reverse complement strand
TCTCGGTGGGCGAAGAGGAACTGCGCGGCGTCGATACCAAGCCGCTGGTCGGCCACCTCGCCGCCTGGAACTACTTCCAGTCGATCAAGAATCCGGAGAACGACAAGTTCATCAAGATGTACCGCGACTGGGCCAAGAAGCAGAAGCTGCCCAAGGCCGACACCGTCGTGACCAACGACCCGATGGAAGCCACCTACATCGGCATCCACATGTGGAAGCAGGCGGTCGAGAAGGCCAAGAGCACGGATGTGGACAAGGTCATCGCGGCCATGGGCGGCCAGACCTTCAAGGCGCCGTCGGGCTTCACCATCAAGATGGACGAGAAGAACCACCACCTGCACAAGCCGGTGTTCATCGGCGAAATCAAGGCCGACGGTCAGTTCAACGTGGTGTGGAAGACCAAGGGCCCGATCAAGGCCCAGCCCTGGTCGCCCTTCATTGCCGGCAACGACAAGAAGAAGGACGAGCCTGAAGGCAAATAAGGGCAGGCAAGCAGTTTGCGTAGGTAGAGAGCAGCAATTGCGCGGCCGGCAACGGCCGGCCGCGCCCTTTTCCCGACATCCATGATCCCGCGACTGTTCATACTGCTGATGCTGTTGCTGGGTTGCGCCGCGCACGCGGCGCCAGACCCGACCCTGGTGCGCCAACTCGCCGCCGAGGAATCCGACGACAGGATCGTCGCCATCCAGAAGCTCGCGTTGACAGCAGAGCCTGAAGCCATGGCCGTGTTGCAGCAACTCGCCGACGGCACGCTGAAGGACGAGAAGGGCGAAGACATCACGATCAACAACCGCGTGCGCCGCGAACTCGAAGGTGCGCTGGCGGTAATGAAACTCATCGATCCCGATCCGGCGGTGCGCCTCAGGGCCGTCAAGGAAATCGCCGGCAACGCCGACGCGGCGATGGCACCCATGCTGGCCAAGGCGCGCGACCGCGAAACCGAGCCGAAGATCCGCGCCCTGCTGGTCGAGATCCATGCCACGGCCACGCTCAAGGACCCCGATCCCGCGGTGCGCATCGCTGCCGCGCAGTCGCTGGCTTCCAGCGCCGACCCCAACACCAAGGCCCTGCTCAAGGCGCAGTCCGAACCGGCCAACGAGGCCGAGACCGAGGTGCGCCGCGCCGCCTTCCAGTCCTATCTCGCGGTCAAGGATCGCCTGACGCTGGCGGAAAACATCGGCCGCGTGTTCTCCGGCCTGAGCCTGGGTTCCATCCTGCTGCTGGCGGCGCTGGGCCTGGCCATCACCTACGGCGTGATGGGCGTGATCAACATGGCCCACGGCGAGCTGCTGATGATCGGCGCCTACGCTACCTACGTGATGCAGGGCCTGTTCCGCAACTATTTCCCTGACCATCTCGA
Organism: Sulfuritalea sp.; assembly: GCA_022843505.1. GTDB lineage: Bacteria > Pseudomonadota > Gammaproteobacteria > Burkholderiales > Rhodocyclaceae > Sulfuritalea. Next base: position 3,194 of record JALHNN010000285.1, on the reverse strand, counting down.
CTGGTATTTGCTGGCCGCCGTGCCGGTCGCCTTTTTTGCAGCCGCTGCGGTCGGCGTCCTGCTGGAGCGCACGGTGATCCGCTGGCTTTACGGCCGCGCGCTGGAAACCCTGCTCGCCACCTGGGGCCTCTCCTTGATGCTGATCCAGGCGGCGCGCGTGATCTTCGGCGCGCAGAACGTGGAAGTCGCCAACCCGAGCTGGATGTCCGGCGGCATCGAGATTCTGCCCTCCATCGTCCTGCCGCTCAATCGCATCGTCATTGTTGGCTTTGCGCTGTTCGTGCTGGCCCTGGTCTGGGCGCTGATGAACAAGACGCGGCTGGGCATGTTCGTCCGCGCCGTGACGCAGAACCGCGCCATGGCCGGCTGCGTCGGCGTGCCGACCGGGCGCATCGACACCGTGGCCTTTGCGCTGGGCGCCGGCATCGCGGGGCTGGGCGGTGTCGCCCTGTCGCAGATCGCCAACGTCGGTCCCGACATGGGCCAGGGCTACATCGTCGATTCCTTCATGGTCGTGGTGCTGGGCGGCGTCGGCCAGCTCGCCGGCGCGGTCTGGGCGGCGCTGGGGCTGGGCATCGTCACCAAGTTCATCGAAGCCTGGTCGGGCGCGGTGATCGCCAAGATCGTGGTGCTGGTGTTCATCATCATGTTCATCCAGAAGCGCCCGCAGGGGCTGTTCGCCCTCAAGGGCCGGTTTGTGGAGAACTAGGATGAAACCCGTGGCGGATTTTGGGCTGGTGCGGGATCGGGAGGGCGGGGCATTCCCCTCCGCTCATGTCCTCCGTCGGCGCCCGTTGGGCGCCTCCTCCCCCTTTACTTCGCTGCGGGGAACGCCCCACCCTCCCGATCAGCTGACGCCAGTGTGGTTTGACGGCTGCAAGACACATGCGCATCCCGCCAAGGATGGCGGGTACCCGTCTCCGGTAGGTAAAGGAGGAGGAGCGGGCGCAGCCCGCGACGGGGGACACGGACGGAGACGGGTCCCCGTCGTCCTTGGCCCCTCCCGCCCCGGCAAACAAACCTCGCTATTCATCCGCTGCAAATGGCTGGAGCAACGGAGATGAAGCGCACCCCCTTCATCGTCCGCTTCCTCGGCGCCACGCCCAAGCAGGGCTGGATCGCCATCGCCATCGCGGCGGCGATCACCCTGGTGCTATTGCCGGCGCTGCACCTGCTGGTGCCGGCGGGGAATCCTTTCCACGTCTCGGCCTATGTCATTACCCTGGTCGGCAAGATCATGTGCTACGCCATCGTCGCCGTGGCCATGGACCTGATCTGGGGCTACACGGGGATACTTTCGCTGGGCCACGGCCTCTTTTTCGCGCTCGGCGGTTACGCCTTCGGCATGTACCTGATGCGCCAGATCGGGCGCGACGGAAGCTACAAGTCCGACCTGCCGGATTTCATGGTCTTCCTCGACTGGAAGGAACTGCCGTGGTACTGGACCGGCTCGGATTCCTTCCTCTGGGCCCTGTTCCTGGTGCTCACGGTGCCCGCGCTGGTGGCGCTGATCTTCGGCTTCTTCGCCTTCCGCTCGCGCATCAAGGGCGTGTACTTCTCGATCATCACCCAGGCCCTGGTCTTTGCCGCGATGCTGTTCTTCTTCCGCAACGAAACCGGCTTCGGCGGCAACAACGGCTTCACCGATTTCAAGCGCATCCTCGGCTACAGCATCACCGCCCCGGAAATGCGCGTCGGGCTGTTCGCGCTGACGGCGGCGATGCTGCTGGCGACGCTGGTGCTCGGCCGCTACCTGGTCACGTCGAAACTCGGCCGCGTGCTGGCGGCGATCCGCGACGCCGAGTCGCGCGTCATGTTCATCGGCTACAACCCGCTGCATTACAAGCTTTTCATCTGGACCCTGTCAGCGCTGCTGTGCGGCATCGCCGGCGCGCTCTACGTGCCCCAGGTCGGCATCATCAACCCGGGCGAGATGTCGCCCGCCAACTCGATCGAGATCGCGATCTGGGTCGCGGTCGGCGGTCGCGCCACGCTGATCGGGCCGGTGATCGGCGCTTTCATCGTCAACCTGGCGAAGAGCTTCTTCACCATGGCCTTTCCCGAGTACTGGCTGTTCTTCCTCGGCGCGCTGTTCGTCGGCGTCACGCTGTGGCTGCCCGACGGTGTCGTCGGCCTGTGGCGCAAGCTGCGCGCAAAGCGCGTGGGAGCGACGTCGTGAGCCAGCCGAGCATCCTTCTGCTGCATGAGGTCACGGTCAGCTTCGACGGCTTTCGCGCGCTGAACGAGTTGTCGCTCGACATCGAGGAAGGTGAGCTGCGCTGCATCATCGGCCCCAACGGCGCCGGCAAGACCACCATGATGGACGTCATCACCGGCAAGACGCGGGCCGACCGCGGCAAGGTGATGTTCGACCAGAACATCGACGTGCGCCGCATGTCGGAACCCGAAATCGCGCATCTGGGCATCGGCCGCAAGTTCCAGAAGCCGACCATCTTCGAAAACCTGACGGTGTTCGAGAACCTCGAGCTGTCGATGAAGACGGACAAGCGCGCCCGCGTCAGCCTCTTCGCCTGGCTCGACGACGACGCCCATGACAAGATTTCCGACACCCTGCGCTTGATCCGGCTCGACCAGGAAGCGGAGCGCCAGGCCGGCCTGCTCTCGCACGGCCAAAAGCAGTGGCTGGAAATCGGCATGCTGCTGATGCAGGACCCCAAGCTGCTGCTGCTCGACGAGCCGGTGGCCGGCATGACCGACGACGAGACGGCGCGTACCGGGGAGCTGTTCAAGTCGCTGGCAGGAAAACATTCCCTGGTCGTGGTCGAGCACGACATGGCCTTCATCGAGCAGCTGGGCGGCAAGGTGACGGTGCTGCACGAAGGCTCGGTGCTGGCCGAAGGCGACCTCGCCACGGTGCAGAACGATCAACGGGTCATCGAGGTGTACCTTGGACGGTGATTCTGAAAGGAGAAGGGAGAAGGGGATAGAGGGAAGGGAGAAGGGGGAAGAGGGAAGGGTAAAACCCGGCGCCGAATTAACCCTTCTCCCTTCTCCCTTCCCCCTTCCCAATGAAAAATGCTGAAAGTCGAAAACCTCAACCAGTACTACAGCGGCAGCCACATCCTGCGCGATGTCTCCTTCGAGGCGCCGATCGGCAAGGTGACGACCGTGCTCGGCCGCAACGGCGTCGGCAAGACCACGCTGCTCAAGGTGCTGACCGGCCTGGTGCCGGC
>JALHNN010000284.1 GCA_022843505.1 Sulfuritalea sp. | reverse complement strand
GGGTCAAATGTCTTTCGGATCGCTTGCGGCCGGATCGTTGCCTCGCCGGTCCCGAGCGCCGTTTCCACTTGCTTCGGCAACGGCGGGCGAGTCGCCGCGATCGTCGTCCATGAGGATGCGATATCCCGGGCCATCGAGATCGTCGTACTGGTTGGTCCGCAGCGACCACCAGAAGAATACGGCGATGACGAACACCAGGACGAGGGAAAGCGGAATCAGCAGGTACAGGATATCCATTCAGTTCCTCTGCAACCGCAAGGCATTCAGCACCACGAAGAGCGAACTCGCCGACATTCCTATCCCCGCCATCCAGGGCGTCACCAGACCGGTCATGGCAAGGGGAATCGCCAGGAAATTATAGGCAAACGCCCAAACCAGGTTCTGCCTCACAATGGCGAGTGTCCTGCGCGCCAGCCGCAGCCCCCCGGGCAACGCTTGCAGATCGTTGCCCAGCAGAACCACGTCGGCATTGGCCCGTGCCAGGTCGGCCCCACCGCCCATGGCGACGGAAACCTGGGCCTGCGCCAGAACCGGCGCATCGTTGACGCCGTCGCCAACCATCGCGACAGTCTCGCCGGATTTCTGCAGTTCCGCCATGGCCGCGTGCTTGTCCTCGGGCGCCAGGCCTGCGCGGACATCCGAAATGCCGAGGGTCGCAGCAACGCCCTGTACTGCGGCAGCGGAATCGCCGCTGAATATCGACATCCTGAGGCCCATGGCGGCGAGTTCAGCCGCCATCGCCGGAGCCTCCGGCCGAAGACCGTCGCTGAGACGAAAAAATGCCAGCCATCCGGCGCCGTCGCCAAGCGCGATCACCGTGTCGCTTTCACCGATCAGACCTTCCACCGCTGCCGGAACCGACTGCCCGTGGATCTCCGCGACAAAGCCGGGGCGACCGAGCCTGATCGGGCGTCCCTCGACGGTGCCCTCGACGCCCGCGCCGGTAATTGCACGGATATCTTCTGCCGCCGGCAATGGACCTTCGACGTTCGCCGCCAACGCGCGCGCAATCGGATGCTCCGATCCTGCTTCCAGGGAAGCCGCAATCCTGCGCACGCCCTCGGCGTCACCACGCAAGGCCAGGACGGACACCACCGTCATCCGCCCAAGCGTCAATGTCCCTGTCTTGTCGAATACAAAGCGATCCGCCCGGGCCAGCGCTTCGATCGCGTGTCCGCGAGTCACCAGAACGCCTCGCGCCGCCAATGCACCCGTTGCCACGGTCATCGCTGCCGGAGTTGCCAGGGACAGGGCGCAGGGACAACTGACCACCAGCACCGCGACGAATACCCACAGGGCGCGCGAGGCGTCGATCCACCACCAGGCGATCGCGGTAGCCAGCGCCAATACCAGCAAGGCAATGATGAAGCGCCCGGCAACGCGGTCGGCCAGCTCGACCAGGCGCGGTTTTTCCGCAGCAGCGCGTTCCATAAGTCGTTGTATCGCCGCCAGCCGGGTATTTTCGCCTAACCGTTCGACACGCATGATCAGCGGGCTCGCCGTGTTGGTGCTGCCGCCTATCAATGCATCGCCAACGCCCTTGGGAACGGGCCGACTTTCGCCGGTAAGCAGGGATTCATCCGCGGCACTTGCGCCCTCCACCACGGGCCCATCGGCCGGAAAGGTTTCACCCGGCCTGACCAGAACCACATCGCCCGGGGTCAACTCCGCAACGGCGATGCGGCGGAAATCCTGCTCGCCCCGGCGCGGCCAATCAGGAAGCAGCTGGGCAAACGCCGGGATCGCGCGCGCCAGCGTTTCGACGCTGCGCGCCGCCTTCTGCCGCGCCATCATTTCCAGGTAACGTCCGGAAAGCAGAAAAAAGACGAACATCGTCACCGAGTCGAAATAGACCTCGCCGGACGCCGTCAGCGTGGCCCACAGGCTGGCGGCAAAGGCAGCACCGATGCCCAGCGCCACCGGAACATCCATGCCCACCCGGCGCAGGCCGAGGTCGCGCCAGGCGCTGACGAAGAAGGGCGCGGCGGAATAGAGCATCACCGGAGTTGTGAGTATCAGGCTGGCCCAGCGCATCAATTGCTCGATGTCGGCCGTCATGTCGCCGTCCGCCAGATAAACCGGGACGGCATACATCATCACCTGCATCATGCCGAAACCGGCGACGAAGAGTCGCCACAGCGCCGCCTTGCGCTCCTTGCGCGCCAACTCTTCGGATCTTCCGACATCGTAAGGATGGGCGCGGTAGCCGATCGCGGAGATCGCCTCGAGCAACGCCGACAGGCGCGTCTCCCGCTGGTCCCAGCGCACCCGCGCGCGACGAGTCGTGTAGTTGATGTCTACCGCAATTACACCCGGTTGTCGCCGCAGATGCGACTCGTTGAGCCAGACACAGGCGGCGCAGGTTATGCCTTCGAGTATCAGCGCGGCTTCCCGGATGTTTTCGCCCGATTCGCCTGCAATGCGGCGCACGAAGCTTTTCTGCACGTCCGGGTGGTCAAACAGGCCCAGATCGGCGATCGACTGCGGCAGGGCCTCGCGCGGGCTTTCCGGCAGGGCGTCGCGATGCAGGTAATAATCTGCCAGGCCGTTGCCGACGATGGCCTGCGCCACCGCCGCGCATCCCTGGCAGCACATCTCGCGTCTGACGCCGCCGATCTCGACGGAAAAATCGGCGTCCGCCGGAATCGGCAGGCCGCAGTGGTAGCAGGCCTCGTTCTCGGCCATATGCGACGCGGTCTAGACGATCTGGCGGATCAGGATCACTTCGGTGCCATGCGTATGGCGCCGTCGAGACGAATCACCTCGCCATTCAACATTTCGTTTTCGACGATGTGCCGGACCAGCGCAGCGTACTCGGCCGGCTTGCCCAGCCGCGATGGGAAGGGAACCATCTTGCCCAGCGCGTCCTGCACATCCTGCGGCATCCCCAGCAGCATCGGTGTCTCGAAGATACCCGGGGCGATGGTCATGACGCGAATACCGAAGCGGGCCAGCTCACGCGCAATCGGGAGCGTCATGCCGACCACGCCGCCCTTGGAGGCCGCATACGCCGCCTGCCCGATCTGACCATCGTAGGCCGCCACCGAAGCCGTGCTGACGATAACGCCCCGCTCGCCCGCCGCGTTCGGCTCCGCCCTGCTCATCGCCTCCGCTGCCAGACGGATCATGTTGAAGCTGCCGAGCAGGTTGACATTGATGGTTCGCGCGAAAACATCGAACGAGTGCGGCCCGTTGCGGCCGAGAACCTTTTCCGCCGGTGCGATGCCCGCGCAATTGACCAGGCCATGCAGGCCGCCGAAGGTCGCGACCGCGGTATCGACGCAGGCGCGGGCACTTGCCTCGTCGGCGACATTGGTATTTACGAAGCGCGTATTGGCACCGAGCTCGGCGGCCAGCGCCTGTCCCGCCACCTCGTTCAGGTCGGCGAGGACCACCCTTGCGCCGAGGCCCGCCAACAGGCGCCCCGTGCCGGCGCCGAGCCCCGATGCGCCTCCGGTGACGATGAATACGCTGTCCTTGATCTGCATGCCCTACCTCGCTACGTGGCCGGATGCTCGCGACGAACCGCGGAAACACCCAAGAAACAGGGCCTGTCGCCCGAGGGGGAGACAGGCCCTGGAATTGGTGCTGTTGGCCGGAATCGAACTGGCGACCTACTGATTACGAATCAGTTGCTCTACCAACTGAGCTACAACAGCATTTTGAGCGGAGGCAGATTATACGCGCGCGGCAAGGCGCGTGGCAACGCGGCCGGCGAGGGGAATGACCTTATTCAAGAAGTTCCCGGGGAATGGGGAAGTTTACGTTCTCGGAAACGCCATCCAGCGTGTCGACCCTTGCCGCCCCAAGCGCCCTCAGGCGCTCGACCACGCCGTTCACCAGCACTTCCGGCGCCGAGGCCCCGGCGGTAACGCCGATGCGCGACTCAGCGCCCAGCCATGCCGGATCGATCTGCTCGGCGCCATCCACCAGGTAGGCGGGAACCCCGCTGTTCGCCGCGACTTCGCGCAGTCGGTTGGAGTTGGAGCTGTTCCGGGAGCCGACAACAATCACCCGATCGACCTTGCCGGCCAGCGCCTTGACCGCGTCCTGGCGATTCTGCGTGGCATAGCAGATGTCGTCCTTGCGCGGTCCGACGATTTCCGGAAATCTCGCCGTCAGGGCGCGCACGATCGCCCGCGCGTCATCGACCGAAAGTGTCGTCTGCGTCACGTAGGCCAGGGGCGGCAGACTTTCCCCGGCGATCTCCAGGCGCGCGACATCGTCGACGCCCTCGACCAGGTACATGCGGCCCGTGGCCTGACCCATGGTGCCTTCGACTTCGGGATGCCCCTTGTGCCCGATCATGATGATCTCGTAGCCCTGCTTGTGCAGGCGCGCGACTTCCAGATGCACCTTGGTGACCAGCGGACAGGTGGCGTCATACACCCGCAGCCCGCGCGCCTCGGCTTCGTGGCGCACCGACTGGGGCACGCCGTGGGCGCTGAAGATGACCGTGGCACCGTCCGGCACCTCTGCCAGTTCCTCGACGAATACGGCGCCCTTGGCCTTGAGGCCATCGACCACATAGCGGTTATGCACTACCTCGTGGCGAACA
>JALHNN010000283.1 GCA_022843505.1 Sulfuritalea sp. | reverse complement strand
AAACTGGCCAGGCACATGCTGTCGCGGAAAATGCTCTACGACCCGCGCGTCAGGCCCGGCATGAAGGAGGCGGAGTTGCGACCGCTGCTGCAACAGATCGCCGTCGAGTTGCAGCGCGGGCATTTCGTCGAGGTCGCCGACCGCGTCGCTGCGGAAGGCGGGCTCGCCGGCCTCAGTCCCTGAGGCGTCTCCGCACCGGCGGAAGCAGGCCGGAGTATGCCGGCGGCAATCGCCACCGAAGGGGAAATTCTGTCGCCTGTGACATCCTGCCTGCTGCAAACGTGACCAATGTCACCTCCCGCAGCAAATCGGCTTGACCCGCCGAAATCGTTCACATATAAAGTATCCATCGGTTCTGAAACAAGGCAAACCCGTCGAAAGGCGGGGACGCAAAATCACCGGCCTACCGGAGCGCAATCCCGCGCGTCCCACGGCAGCGGAATCACCAGGAGATCGCCATGCATTTCGAACTGCCCGCTACCGGCCGCGACCAGGCCCCCGCTTTCCTCGCCGCACATGAGTGCCGCGACTGGCTGCAAAATGTCCCGCTCGCCAACCCCTCCCAGGCCCAGGCCATCGTCCTGCGCCAGCTCGGCCTGCTGCATCGCTTCGACCTACCGGTCGCCGAACGCATCGCCATCCTCGAGGAGTTGCGCGGCTCCGTCTGCAGGATGCAGGAGGATGCGGCGAAGGGCTTTGCCGCCCGGCCTCTGCCGCTGGCGCCGTCCGAGCAACATGCACTGGAAACCTCGCTCGAGGTCTGGAATCTGCTTGCCCTGGGCTACCTGCGCTGTTTTGCGATTGCCGCCGAGGGTCGCGGCCGGGAGATGGTCGGGCTGCAGGCCCTGCTCGCGCAGCGCAGCCTGTCGATATTCGCCGACTGGCAGGTCGATCTGTGCCGCGGCGAGCAACTGCCCGACGGCGGCTACTGGCTGAAACTGCATCGCATCCTCGCCGCGGCGGAATCGCTCGGGGTCGCCGCCTTGCCCGTCGAGGATCCCGTGCGCCACGGCAAGCTGCCGACCAGCGCGCTGGCCTCCTATGCCGAATGCAATCTGCTGAGCACGGCCAGCCTGTTCGAGCTGCCGGCGCGGCACATCGCCTGGGTGGCCCGCTGGGCCAGGCGCTGGGGCGGCAAGCTGGACATGCTGAACGCGGCCCCCGAGGACATCCGCGGCCGTGCCCAGCCCTTGTGCGTCGATCTCGAGTCGGACCAGCCGGCAAGCTATCAGCCGCGCAGTTCGCGCGGCTGCCGCTGGCTGGAAACCACCGAATTGCGCAAGAGCCTGCTGTCGCGCATCGCGCTGCTGGAACAGGGGCGCGCGCCGGCCACGCTGCAGCTGGGCGAGGACGTCACCCAGCCGGCCGCCGCCGACCTGCTGCGCCGCGTCCTGCAGCGCTGGTGCCAGGGCGGCACGCCGCGCCGGGAAACACGCAGTGCCGCCTCGGGCAATTGCCTGGTCGTGGTCGGTTTCAGCGCGGTGCATCGCCAGCTTTCCGGCGGCCGGGCATTCACCCCGCCCAACCGGGATGCGCGCGTACTGCGTCGCGAGCGCGAGGAATTCGAAACCTTCGGTGACCTGAGGCTGGGCGCCAAGCCCCCCGCGCGGCCGGATGACGCCGGCCAGGAAAGCTGGCGCGTGATCGACGACTGGCAGTTGCTCAACACCTCGCCGGGCGGCATGCGGGTTTCTCGGCCGCTGGCCAGTGGCGCCCGCATCGGAGCCGGCCAGCTGATTGCGGTACGGACGGCCGAAGGCCAGCGCTACTCCCTGGCCGTGGTTCGCTGGGCCCTGCGCGAGGGCAGCGAACTGACGGCGGGCATCCAGATGCTGCCCGGCGAGCCCCGCCCGGCAATGGTGCGCGTGCTTGATGCCGATGGCAGAACGGGCGCCTGGCAGCAGGCCTGCGTACTGCCGGAGATTGCCGCCCTGCGTGTCCCGCCCAGCCTGGTGCTGCCGACCGGCAGCTTCCGCCTCGATCGACGCGTCGAGGTCCTGGTCGAGCAGCGCGCCGAAGTGCTAACCCTCCATCGCATCCTCGATCACGGCAGCGAGTTCGAGCGCTGCATCACCCGCCCGCGCGACTGACTCCGCGCCAGGCCTGGCGCAGATCTGCGAGATAGCGCATGCCGGCGACCGCGCGGCTGCCGTACCAGGAGACCATTTCGCCGTCGATGCGCAGCACCGGGCGCCCGCACAGCGCGAAGATTTCGGCCGATTCGCCGGCGGTGAAGGCATAGGGTTCCGACGGCAGCAGCACGCACTGCACCCGATCCAGCCAGGGCTCGTCCCAGGCGAACGAGGGATAGCGGCTCGACGCGGCGGCGGGTTGCGTATCCCAACCCGCGGCGGCAAGCATCGCCGCGATGTAGGTGTCGCGCCCCACCGTCATCCACGGATCGCGCCAGATCGGATAAAGCACGCTTTCGCGCGGCAGGCTCTGTGCCACGGCGGCAAGTTCGCTGCGAGCGGCGGCAAAGGCGGCCGCCAACTGCGCCGCTTCGGCATCGCGGCGAAACACGCCGCCGATCAGGTCATAGAGCCCGAGGTTGTCTTCGAGGCGGCGCGGATGCACGACGATCACGTTCGGCACGAAGCCCATGATCTCCTCGACGATCTCGCGCCGATTCTCGTCGATGTCGGCGATCACGTGCGTCGCGGCGGTCCGCCGCAGGAGGTCGAGCCTGACGTCCTTGGTGCCGCCGACCTTGGGCACGCGGCGCAGGGCTTCGCGGGGATGGATGCAAAACCCGGTGCGACCGACCAGCCGATCCAGCAGACCAAGGTCGCAGACGAGTTCGGTCAGGCTCGGCACCAGGCTGACGATGCGTGCCTCGCCCTCCCAGGGAGCATGGGTACGCCCCAGTGCGTCGCGCAGCGGCGTCACAACTCCAGGCCGCGCGGCTTCCTGCCGGCACGGGCGAAGACGGCATCGAAAAGCAGGTTCGGCAGCAGGCGCAGCAGTTTCGCGGCCACGCCCATCTGCCAGGGAATCACGACATAGCTGCTGCCGCGCTCGATGGCGCGGGCGAAACGCCAGGCGGCTTCGTCGGCCGGCATCAGGAAGGGCATGGGGTAGGAGTTCACCGCCGTCATCGGCGTGGCGATGTAGCCGGGCGCGATGGTGACGACCCGGAGGCCGCTGCCGCGCAGTTCCCCGCGCAGCGCTTCGAGCCAGGCAATGGCGGCGGCCTTCGAGGCCGAGTAGGCGCCGGCCCCCGGCAGGCCGCGTATGCCGGCCACCGAGGCAATGCCGACCAGGCGCCCGCTGCCGCGCGCACCCATCGCGTCGATGAAGGGCTGGAAGGTGTTTGCCATGCCGACCACATTGGTCTCGAGAACGCGGCGCAAGGCATCGAGGTCTTGCGCCTCGCGGGCCAGCGTGCCGACGGAAATGCCGGCGTTGGCAATGACGATGTCGGCGACGCCATCGTCATTGAAGTCCCCGGCGGCGGCGCGGAGCGCGGCGGCATCCGCAACATCGAGGACATAGGGCTTGTGGCTCCCGGGGAGCGAGGCGATCAGCGCATCGAGCCGGTTGCCGCGTCGGGCCGCCAGGCCCAGCGTGGCGCCGCGCGCGGCGTAATGACGGGCCAGCGCCTCGCCGATGCCGCTCGACGCGCCGGTAATGAAGATGCGCACTATCGCCGGCCGCGTTCGGCGCGGACACGCTCGATCACGCGGTCCGTCGCGCCCGGCAGGTCCTTCAGGCTCTCCGTCATGCGCACCTCGTAGCGGCCATCGACGACGATTGCGGGGACGCCGCCAAGACCGGCCCGCTGCGACAATTCCTGCGCCTGGCGCACCCGGCTCTGGACGCCGAAGGATGTCCATGCGGCGAGGAACTCCCCGGGATCGACTCCCTTGGCGGCAATCCATTCGAGCAGGACCTTCTCATCATCCAGCCGCTTGCGCTGGACGTGGATGGCGGCGAAGACTTCGCCATGCAGGCGATCGAGCAGGTTCATCGCCTCCAGCGCATAGTAGGTGCGCGCACCGGGCGCCCACTTGGGGCTGTTCGGGAAGACCGCCGGCACGCGACGGAAGCTCACATCGGCCGGCAGCTTGCCCAGCCAGGCGGCCATATGGGGTTCCAGGTCGTTGCAATGCGGACAGCCGTACCAGAAAAACTCCACGACCTCGATCCTGGCCGCATCCGAGCCGATCGGCGGGTTGAGTCGGCGGAAATCGCGACCCTCCTGGAGCGCCGCCGCAGCCGCGCCGCTGACCGGGATCAGCGACACCGCCAGCAAGGCCAGTGTCGCGACAACGATGCGCCGACGCCACCTCACCACGCTATTCCTTGTGCTTGATGACCGACGCCTGCACGCCGTTCTGCGCCAGCAATGCCCGCGCGCGATTCATTTCATCGGGATCGCGGAAGGGGCCGACCCGCACGCGATGCATGGTGCCCTTCTCGGGAATGCTGACCTCCTGCACGTTGGCATACAGTCCCGTCAGGGCCAGCTTGGCCTTGAGGTTGTCGGCATCGGCGGCCTTCTGGAAGGATCCGACCTGGAGGAAGAAGACGTCCGTCAGCTGCGGCTTGGCATCCGCGGCAGGCGCCCCGCTGCCCGACGCCGACGGTGCGGCACCTTGAG
>JALHNN010000282.1 GCA_022843505.1 Sulfuritalea sp. | reverse complement strand
GAAGATATTTGCCGCACTCTTCGAAAGCAGTGAGTAGTACCTATCGATTTCCTCCGGCAATGGTTCAATAGCTCCGCACCAGAATGCCACTTGGCCATTTGTCGTAACAATGGCGGGCTGCAATGTACCAAGGCTGTGGTCACTTTGGGAAGGTGGTGTCAGATATCCACTTGCGGTTGATCCATCTGCCAGGGTGAAATTCGCCTTTACGATAAACACCCCTTCGACCGGACCAACGATTTCTCTTAACTGGACAGGTCGAACGGTTGTTTCGTCTTGCTGTTCATCCCCCTCTTCGTCAAGGGCGAATTCCCAGACAGGAAACTGTTCGATGTCGGACGGCGACAATTCATTTACCGGCTTGCGCAAATTCATACCGACTCCTGTGATGCCCAACGTAAATTGTGGCACCTAATGCTTGGAACGTTATCCATCACGATGGAAAGCATTCTGGCTATTAGGCTGTATAAAAAACTAGTATTGTGTGCTATGCTGAATTTCATCAATGAGTTGGTGAAAATTAGTGGAGCCTAAAATGTCATCGATTCCGTCAGAGGTGGATTCGGCGGCTGCGCCCCGGCTGCTGGACCAGGTGCGGGGCCGGATACGCTTCCTGCACTACAGCCTGCGTACCGAGCAGGCATATCTGAACTGGATTAAACGATTTATCCGACATTTTGGCAAGCGCCACCCACGCGAGATGGGGGCCGGCGAAGTCGAGGCCTTTCTCACGCATCTCGCCGTCGCGGGCAACGTGGCGGCATCGACGCAGAACCAGGCCAAGGCCGCCCTGTTGTTTCTTTACCGCGAGGTACTGGAAGTCGAACTGCCGTGGCTGGACGGTATCGAGTCCGCAAAGCGGCCGGCGCGCCTGCCGGTGGTGCTCACGGCGGCCGAGGTGGCGGCGCTGCTGGATCGGCTCGACGGCGTGCATGCGCTGATCGGGCGCCTGCTTTACGGCACCGGCATGCGCCTGATGGAATGCCTGCGCCTTCGGGTGAAGGACGTCGTTTTTCCGCGGCGCGAAATCCTGGTGCGTGACGGCAAAGGCCTCAAGGATCGCGTGACGGTGCTACCGGATAGCCTGGCGCCGGCCCTGCTGGAACAGTTGCAGCGGGCCCGTGAACTCCATGCGCGGGATCTGGCGGCGGGGCATGGCGAGGTATATCTGCCCTTCGCGCTGGATCGCAAGTATCCACAGGCGGGGCGGGAATGGATGTGGCAGTACGTGTTTCCCACCGGGCAGTTGTCGGTCGATCCGCGCTCGGACACGGTGCGTCGCCACCATGTGCACGACCAGGCGGTACAGCGCGCGATACGCGCTGCGGCCATTGCGGCAGGAATCGACAAGCCGGCATCGCCGCATACGCTGCGCCATTCCTTCGCTACGCATCTGCTGGAAGGAGGCTACGACATCCGCACCGTTCAGGAACTGCTTGGCCATTCGGACGTAAAGACCACGATGATTTATTGTGTGCAGTAAGTTGTTATGTGGAGCTGTGAGCGCAAGTGTCTGTCGAAGAAGGCCTTAGCGTTGGCTGACTACACATAAAGTTTCATGATCAACCTCCCGGCGGCCATCGGGGTCGCCTCTTTCGAGGAGGTCAGTCATGGACTCATCCGAGCATCCAAGCGCATCCAACCTGCCACTTGATCGTCTGGTCGCACATGCCCTGAGCGAGCTGGAGAAGCTTCGCTACAGCAGACGATCGCTGAGGCGCTACCGCACAGTCTGGGAACATCTCGTGAGATTCGCTCGCGAGGAGAACCTGTCTGACGAGTACTCCGAACACTTAGCGGCACGCTTCGTAGACGCCCACCGACTCCAGAACGGTGAGCATTTCAAGGTGAACGAGGAATGGCGGCGGCACATTCCATTTCTTGTCACAGTGCTGGGCGACTTTGCCCGCAACGGCCGCGTCGAGCACACTCGCATCGACACGTCGAAACTTCAGGTGCCTGCGGCTATGCAGAAGTCGCTGAGCGAGTACGAGCAGTACGCCCGCGACCGCCGCCATCTTCGTGCGTCGACCCTGCACGGGCGGATGCGAGCGATCGTGGTGTTCCTGGATGAGCTGGGATCAAGGAACGTCACGAGCCTGGACCAACTGCAACCCGCGGACGTCGCGGCGTTCGTCGTCTCGCGAGGTCGCATGTGTCCCCGATCGATGTCCCGGACCGTTTCCGACGTGCGCTGCTTTCTGCGCTTCCTTCTGCTGCGCGGAATCCTACGGCAGGACCTCAGCCCGGTGTTGCCGACAGTGCGAGTTGCGCGGGATGCCACGATCCCCTCGGTGTGGGAGCCCGAACTCGTTGAGAGGCTTCTCAAGGCGGTCGAGCGCAGCTCTCCAAGAGGCAAGCGCGACTATGCCATCCTGCTGCTCGCATCTCGCCTGGGGTTACGATTAGGCGATATTCGAGCGCTCACGCTCGACGATCTGAAGTGGGACACGGGCGCCATCGAAATCACGCAATCGAAGACCGGTGCACCGCTGTGCTTGCCCATAACCGAGGAAGTCGGCCAGGCACTGATCGACTACCTGAAGTCAGGGCGCCCTCGGAGCGCACATCGCGAAGTGTTCCTCAGAGCCCAACCGCCTTTCACGCCGTTCGCCGACGACGGCCGTTTCTATTCCATCGTAAAGTACTGGCGGGAACTCGCGGGGATTCACTTCCGCGGCAAACAGCACGCTGGTCTCCACTCGCTGCGCCATACCCTGGCGACCCAACTGCTACGCGAGCAGACACCGATACACGTCATATCGGAGATCCTGGGGCACGCCACGACGGCATCGACGATGATCTACGCCAAAGCCGACGTGGAGTCCTTGCGCGCTGCCGCGCTGGATACCGAGGAGCCGCGCCATGGCGAATAGCGAACTGCAAGCTCGTTTCCAAAGCCCACTCGCCCCGCTCATGGAACAGTTCGTGCGGACGAAACAGGCATGCGGGTACCGATTCGGCGAGGGCACCCGGATGCTCAGGTGCTTTGATCGCTATCTCACCGCCGAGGGGCTACTGCAGTGCGAGTTGCCCAGAGCTCTCGTCCGGCAGTGGGTCGCCAAGCAACCCCACGAGAGCGCGAGAACGCAGCAGTTCCGTATCTCGCTGGTGCGCCAGTTCGCCGGCCATCTGGGTCGCCTCGGTTATTGCGCGTATGTCCCCGATCGATCGCTGTCGACCAAGGCAAGCAGCGCATTCTGCCCGCGCATCTTCAACCACAGCGAGGTTCAGCAACTGCTGCAGGCGGTCGACCAACTCACACCGAACGCACGCGCGCCGCTGCGCCACCTGGTCATGCCAGAAATCTTCCGCCTGCTTTATGGGTGTGGCTTCCGGGTGAACGAGGTCTTGCACTTGCGAGTGGGCGATGTCGATCACGATCGGGGCGTCTTGACGGTGCGCGAGGCCAAGTTCGGCAAGGATCGACTGGTCCCGCCCGCCTTGCCGCTCGTGCAGCGTCTGCAACGCTACGCCGCGACCCTTGGATCGCGGCCGTCGGATGCGTTCTTCTTCCCATCGTCACATGACGGACCGTTAAGTCACCCAACGGTTTATTGGCTCTACCGGGAGCTGCTCCTGCGCTGCGGGATCGCGCATGGCGGTCGGGGCAAGGGGCCGAGCGTGCACGATCTTCGGCACACGATGGCTGTCCACAGCCTGCTGCGTTGGTACCGCGAGGGCGCGGACCTCGACGCCAAACTGCCGGTGCTGGCGACCTATCTGGGGCACCAGTCGCTGGCCGGAACTCAGCGCTATCTGCATCTGACCGCCGAACTGTTTCCCGAGGTCACGGTACGCGCCAACGCCACGTTCGGCGATGTCATCCCGCGGAGGATCGCCCCGTGAAACCGACCGACTTCTCCGTGCAGGTGACCCACTTCCTGACGCACTACCTGGCCGCACAGCGCAATCTGAGCCCGAACACCATCAAGGCCTATCGTGATGTGTTCACCCTGCTGCTGCGGTTCTGCCGCGATGCCCGCGGCATCGCCTTGGAGCGACTGTCTCTGGCGCAGATCGATGCGCCCTTGGTGGAGGCATTCCTCGATCACCTGGGCAAGGATAGGCACGCCTCGATCCGCACGCAGAACCATCGCCTCGCGGTGCTGCATGCATTCTTCCGCTATGTGCAATCGGAGCTTCCGGAACGCCTACTTCAGTGCCAGCAGATCCTGGCAATTCCTTTGCAGCGTCACGCACGCACCAACGTCGGGTACCTGTCCAAAGAGGATCTCATGCGGATCCTGGCGCAGCCGGATCTGCATTCGCGCGAGGGCCGCCGGGATGCGGTCCTATTGAGTGTGCTCTACGACACCGGCGCTCGGGTACAGGAGTTGATCGATCTCAACGCCGGTGACGTGCGCCTGGCATCGCCCGCGCAGGTGCGGCTCATGGGCAAAGGGCGCAAGATGCGCGCCGTGCCGCTCATGGATGCGACGGTTCAGCTCCTGCGCGATCACCTGCGCGAGAACGAACTGAATCGGCCAGAGCACGCCGAGCGACCGCTGTTCCAGAACCGGCAGGGCGGGCGGCTATCGAGATCGGGGGTTCGCTACCTGCTGCAGTGTCACGTGCAGGCGGCCAAGTCTCAGCTACCCACCTTCACGCAGAAGGTGAGCC
>JALHNN010000281.1 GCA_022843505.1 Sulfuritalea sp. | reverse complement strand
AGCTGCTACGACGAAGCACGTGCACACCGCCAGGTGCTGAACAACTTCCTCGACGACATCCACCGCCCCGCCCTGCCCTACAAGTTCAAGTTCAAGTTCTCCGGCTGCGGCAACGACTGCATGAACGCCATCCAGCGTTCCGACATGGCCGTGATCGGCACCTGGCGCGACAACATCCGCACCGACGACGAGTTGGGCAAGAAGTGGTTCGCCAAGCACGGCATGAACGAGCTGATCAACGACGTCGTCTCGCGCTGCCCGACCAAGGCGCTGCAGGTCAAGGACGCCGGCGCGGTGCGCAAGGACGCCCACATCTCCGCCGTGGCCCTGGACGGCAAGCAGTGCCTGGAAATCGACAACAAGGACTGCGTGCGCTGCATGCACTGCATCAACGTCATGACCGGCGCCCTGGCCCCGGGCAAGGACAAGGGCGCCTCGATCCTGGTCGGCGGCAAGAGCCACCTCAAGATCGGCGGCCTGATGGGCACCCTGGTCGTCCCCTTCATGAAGCTGGAGACCGAGGAAGACCGCGAGAAGCTGGTCGAACTGGCCCAGTCCATCATCGATTTCTTCGCCGAGAACGCGCTGGAGCACGAGCGCACCGGCGAGATGATCGAGCGCATCGGCCTCGTCAATTTCCTCGAAGGCATCGGCCTCGATGTCGATCCGCACATGATCACCACGCCGCGCACCAACCCCTACGTCCGCATGGACGGCTGGGACGAGGAAGTGGCGAAGATCGAAGCCAAGAAAAAGGCAGCCGCCTAAGCACCGTGTCAGGCTCCCCCGGCATCGCCGGCGGGAGCTGAGACGCGTTCAAAACCCTACTAGTTATATCGACTTTACCGGAGACAACTATGGCTGAAGCTCAAGCTCTGCGCAAGGCAGTCGAGTGCGGCGTGCCCGACAACGACAAGTACATGCATCCGACGCTGCTGAAGAACCGCGGCAACTGGAAGTATCACGATCGTCCCCGCCCCGGCGTGCTGCACCATGTCGCCCACTCCGGCGACCAGGTCTGGTCGGTGCGCGCCGGCACCCAGCGCCAGATGGACACCCACACCATCCGCAAGCTGTGCGACATCGCCGAGCAGTATGCCGAAGGCTTCGTGCGCTTCACCATCCGCTCCAACATCGAGTACATCGTCGCCGACGAAAAGAAAGTCGCCCCGCTGATCACCAAGCTGGAAGGCGAAGGCTTCCCGGTCGGCGGCACCGGCAACTCGGTGACCATGGTCGCCCATACCCAGGGCTGGCTGCATTGCGACATCCCCGGCACCGACGCCTCCGGCGTGGTCAAGTCGATGATGGATGCGCTCTACGACGAGTTCAAGAACGAGCAGATGCCCAACCGCGTGCACCTCTCGACCTCCTGCTGCGAAATCAACTGCGGCGGCCAGGCCGACCTCGCGGTGATCGTGCAGCACACCAAGCCGCCCAAGATCAACCACGACCTCGTCGCCAACGTCTGCGAGCGCCCCGCCGTGGTCGCCCGCTGCCCGGTCGCCGCGATCCGTCCCGCCCTGGTCAATGGCAAGCCCTCGCTGGAAGTCGATGAGAAGAAGTGCATCTGCTGCGGCGCCTGCTATCCCCCCTGCCCGCCCATGCAGATCAACGATCCCGAGCACTCCAAGCTGGCGATCTGGGTCGGCGGCAAGAACTCCAACGCCCGCGGCAAGCCCACCTTCATGAAGCTGGTCGCCTCCGGGCTGCCCAACAACGCGCCGCGCTGGCCCGAGGTCAACGAAGTGGTCGGCCGCATCCTGCGCACCTACAAGGCCGACGCCCGCCCCTGGGAGCGCATGGCCGACTGGATCGACCGCATCGGTTGGCCGCGCTTCTTCGAGAAGACCGGGCTGCCCTTCACCAAGTACCTGATCGACGACTGGCGCGGTTCCCGTGCCAACCTCAACGCGTCGAACCACGTCCGCTTCTGAGGAAAGCACGTCGATGAAATTTGCCATCCTCATCAACGAAGGGCCTTACCAGCACCAGGCGACCGACACGGCCTTCCTGTTCTGCAAGGCCGCGCTGGCCAAGGGCCACGAGATCCGCCGCGTGTTCTTCTATCACGACGGCGTGAACAACTCCTCCTCGCTGACCGAGCCGCCGCAGGACGACCGCAATATCGTCCAGCGCTGGTCGAAGCTGGCCGAGGAGCACAAGCTGGATCTCGTGGTCTGCGTCGCCGCGGCGCTACGCCGTGGCATCAAGGACGAAAACCTGGCGCCGGGATTCCGCATCTCCGGTCTTGGGCAACTGGTCGAAGCCGGCATCGAGGCCGACCGTCTTGTGACTTTCGGAGACTGACATGAGCGAAGGCACCGTAAAGAAATTCATGTTCGTCAACCGCAAGGCGCCCTACGGCACGATCTATGCGCTCGAATCGCTGGAAGTGGTGCTGATCTCGGCCGCCTTCGACCAGGACGTCAGCCTCGTCTTCATGGACGACGGCGTGTTCCAGCTGAAAAAGGGCCAGCAGACCAAGGGCATCGAGAACAAGAACTTCTCGCCCACCTACCGCGCGCTGGACGGCTATGACATCGAGAAGCTCTACGTCGAGCAGGAGTCGCTCGACGCCCGCGGCCTCACCGAGGACGACCTGCTGGTCGATGTCACGGTGATGTCGAAGGCCGAGATGGGCAAGCTGATGGAAACCATGGACGTCGTCCTGAGCTTTTAACGCCCATGGCTTCGATAACCACCCGAATCATGAAACATTCGCACCCCGGCCATGCCTTGGGCGAGCAAGATCGGCCCGCCCCCCTTCGCCCCCCTCACGGGGGGTTACTGATCGGCTCGCTACGCTCGATTTCATCAGCAACCCTTGTTGTCGTTTCACGCTAAGGGAGAAAACATGCTTCACATCGTCAATAAATCCCCCCTCGAGCGCAATGCGCTGGAATCCTGCCTGCGCGTGGCCCAGGGCGGCGCCCTGCTGCTGACCGAGGACGCCGTATACGCCGCGACGCGCGGCAACGCCGCCGCGGAGAAGATCACCGCCGCCATGGCCGGCATGAAAGTTTATGTACTGGGCCCCGACCTCGACGCCCGCGGCATGACGGATCGCCTGATCGAGGGCGTCACCAGCGTCGGTTACGACGGATTCGTAGACCTCGTCGCTGAATATCCGACCAACCAGTCCTGGCTTTAATCCCTTCCTTTTACCCGCCTCATTCCCTAGGAGACAAACATGGGCACCATCGAAGTTAGCGGCAAGAGCTACGAAACCGACGAAGAAGGCTATCTGGTCAACCTCGGCGACTGGAACGAAGAAGTCGGCGCCTATCTCGCCACGACGGAGTCCGTCGAAATGACCGACCAGCACTGGGAAGTCATCAACTTCCTGCGCGACTACTACAACGAGTTCCAGATCGCCCCGGCCGTGCGCGTGCTGACCAAGGCCATCGGCAAGAAGCTCGGCCCGGAAAAGGGCACCAGCCAGTACCTGTACGACCTGTTCCCCTACGGCCCCGCCAAGCAGGCTTGCAAGATCGCCGGCCTGCCCAAGCCCACCGGCTGCGTATAAGGAAACAGCAACGGCGACACCGGATGCGGCCAGCCGCATCCGGACGGCCGGCCACGACCCGCGAACTCCTGAAAATCGCCTGAATCGCCCATGAACCTCGTCTTCGCCCTCCTGTTCTACGCCGCCACACTGATCCTGGTGGGCGGCCTCGCGTACAGGATTTACGAGTACGCGCGCGTTCCGGCGCCGCTGAAGATTCCGACCACGCCGGCACCGACCACCACCGGCGGCGTGGCCTTCCGCATGTTCCGCGAAGTGGTGTTTTTCGAAAGCCTGTTCAAGTCCAACCTGTGGATCTGGGCTCTGGGCTGGCTGTTCCATGGTGCGCTGGCACTGGTGCTGCTGCGCCATCTGCGTTATTTCACCGAACCGGTGAATTTCATCATCGCCTTCATCCAGCCCTTCGGCATGTACGCCGGTTTCGCCATGGCCGCCGGCCTGGCCGGCCTTTGGGCGCGGCGCTTCCTGGTCGAGCGCATCCGCTACATCTCGACCCCGTCCGACCACCTGATGCTCGCCCTGCTGCTGGGCATTGCCATCACCGGCCTGGGGATGAAGTTCCTCATGCATACCGACGTCGTCGCGGTGAAGACTTTCTTCCTCGGCCTGATGCGCTTCGAGATCCACCCGCTGCCCGCCGACCCCGGCCTCTACCTGCACCTGGCCATGGTCGCGCTGCTGATGATCGTTTTCCCGGTGAGCAAACTGCTGCATGCCCCGGGCGTGTTCTTCTCGCCCACCCGCAACCAGGTGGACAACCCGCGCGAAACCCGCCATGTCGCTCCCTGGGCGGCACAACTCGATTCGAAAAACTGATCATGGCCGACGAAACCACACCCGTCGCTGCCGCACCCGCCGCCAAGCCGGCCGCCGCCAAGGCGCCCGAAAAGGCCAAGGTCGTCGCCCCGGCCTACCGCGAGTTTCCGACCATCCCGGCCCTGAAGATCGACTCGATGGTCGAGTCGAATCCCTACGTCGCCGCGCCCGCTCACAACGAGTCGGTGGGCTTCCCCGGCACCCTGGTCGATGGCTGGGAGCAGAAGGCCGTCGCCAAGATGGGCGAACTGCTGGGCAAGTACCGCTCGCTGCGCGTCTACATGGATGC
>JALHNN010000280.1 GCA_022843505.1 Sulfuritalea sp. | reverse complement strand
GGGCAGTCGGCGACCACGCTCTCGGGCGGCGAGGCGCAGCGCGTCAAGCTGGCGCTGGAATTGTCCAAGCGCGACACCGGGCGCACGCTTTACATCCTCGACGAACCGACCACCGGCCTGCATTTCCAGGACATCGAGATGCTGCTCTCGGTGCTGCACCGCCTGCGCGACCACGGCAACACCGTGGTGGTCATCGAGCACAACCTCGACGTCATCAAGACCGCCGACTGGATCGTCGACCTCGGCCCGGAAGGCGGCGACGGGGGCGGCCGCATCATCGCCACGGGAACGCCGGAAGACGTGGCCCGCGCCAAGGGCAGCCACACCGGGCGCTACCTCGCCCGCTTCCTCGCGGCGCGGCGGGAACGCGACGGCGCCCCGCACGGCCGCCCGAAGGGGCGCCCGTCAGCACCCGGAGCCGCGCAGCGGCGAACCAAAGTCACCCCCTTCCGTGGGAAGGGGGATGGGGGGAAGGCAAATTGAGCGCCTTCGAAAACTATGCGCGGGAAGCGCAACAGCTGGAACACGAGATTGCGACCAAGGGCATCATCCTCGGCATCGACTGGAACGACCCCGTTCAGGTCCGCGAGCTGGCACGCCAGGCCATGGATTGCCGCCTCGGCGCCATCGATTGCGAACCGGACGAGCCGGCCGACCGGGCACGCCTGGAGCTTTTCGGCCTGATCCAGCTGATGCTGAAGGTGATGAAGGAAAGCGCGGATGACCAGATCCACACCCACGGCGGCCCGCTGTGGAAAACGCTCGCCCGCGCCCTCTGGGCCGAGCACGACCTGCGCGACGCGAAATGAGCCGCGGCCTCAGCCGCTGATCAGCTTCAGGTCGAAGGCGCGCTCGACGAACCAGACCAGGGCAATGGCCAGGGTCGCCAGCGAGCCGCCGACAAAGACGCCGCGGCGGTAAAAGGGCGTGTTGCGCAGCAAATAGGCGACCGGAAGGAATACGGCGACGATCGCCAGCTGCCCGATCTCGACGCCGAGGTTGAAGCCCAGCAGCGACAACACCAGGGTTTCCTGCGGCAGGCCGAGCTCCGCCAGCACGCTGGCGAAGCCGAAGCCGTGAATCAGTCCGAAACAGAAGGCCACCAGCCAGCGCCGGCGCTCCACCAGCGGCTTCAGGTTGTTCGCCGCGGCCAGGACCACCGACGCGGCGATCGCGGCCTCGACCAGGCGCGAGGGCAGCTCGATGAGGCCGAGCGCCGCCAGCGAGAGCGTGATCGAATGCGCCACGGTGAAGGCGGTGACCACCCACAGCACCTCCACAAGGGCGACGCGGAAGCTGGCCACGCCGCGCCAGCGTCGCGCCTCGTGCACCAGCACGGCAGGCAACAGCAGCGACAGCAGGAACAGGATGTGGTCGAAGCCGATCCAGATATGCCAGATGCCCTCGACCAGGTACTGGCCGAATTGCGCCAGGCGCGACACCTCGCCGGCGGCGAAGCGCTGCTCCGAGCGATCCGGCGCCAGCACCGCGGTTTGCGTGACGCCGTCGAGGCCCAAACGCAGCAGGCCCCGATGCAGTCCGTCGAGGTCGAACAGCAGGCGATAGTTGAGCTTCAGTTCACCGGCGCTGGAAGGGCAGCGCCCGGCCAGCTTGAGCACGGCATAGGCGCCGTCGGTATGGCTGTCGACCAGGTGGTCGGCGACCTGCAATTCACAGGCGCCGCCGCGGTCCAGCGCCAGGCGGCCGAGCGCCCAGGCATCGATCCCGGCGTGACGGGCGCGCAGTTCGCCCCAGGTGATCTCGCCGTTGCCATCGACATCGAGGCCGAGCGCGAAATCGATGTCGCGCAGTGCGATGTCCCATTGCCCGGTGATCTCGCGGCCCTGGACGTCGAGCATCAGATAGCTGTCGCTGGCCTTGTGCGCCAAAACCGGCGGCGAAAGCAGCAGAAACAGGGCGATCAGCCACCCGCGCCATTTCATCGCCGTATCCCCAGCGCCGACTCCTGACCCAGCCTGCGCAGCACAGCGTCCTCGAAGCCGCTGGACTCCAGCCAGTCACGTACCGGCCTGGCCGCCGCCGCGTCGCCGGCGGCGATCGCCGCCTCGAGCAGGACGCGCGCATCGCGCGGTTCGCGCTGTACCCGGTAGTTGTCGACAGCCAGGCGCAGCGCCGCGCCGACGTCCTTTCGCAGCCGCAGGCGAAAGCGCGCCTCCTCGGCCATGTGTGTATCGTCGCCACGGGCGCGCGCGGCGGCAAAGCGGTCGGCCAGCGCCTGCGCCAGGCGGGACGCATTCGAACGCCCGAGCTTGGCCTCGGCCTCCGCCAGGCGCAGCAGGAGGCTGTCGGCGGCCTCCCAGCCGGCCAGGTCCTTGAGCACCTCGTCATTCCGTCCCGAATCGAGCAGGAAGTCCCCCCACGCGGCGAGGAGATAGACATCGTCGCGCCCGAGGCGCAAGGCGTCGCGGAAATGCCGCTCCGCCAGTGCGGGCTTTCCGCTCCAGGCCGCCACTTCGCCCAATCGCGTCAGCAACCAGAGCCGATTCCCCGGATCCGTGCTGGACTCCAGAGTCTTCTGCAGAATCCGCGCCGCGGCATCCAGTTGCCCGCCATAGGCCAGAGCCAGGCCGCGGCAGCCGCCCGCCAGTCCTTTTCGGCCGAGGCGCTCGAGATGGACGCACTCCTGTTCGGCCGCGCCATAATCGGCCCGCACCAGGAAGATCGCGGCGCGCCAGGCATGCGCCTCGGCGAGTTCAGGGTCGGCCGCCACGACCGCGGCAAAGTCGGCCAAGGCGCCGTCGAAGTCGTGACGGTACTGGCGCAACAAGCCCCGAACCTGCCTGAGGCCAGCCGGCATGGGCTCGCCGAAGCGAGCGACCACTGCCTCCGCATAGCCTACGTAGCGGGGATCCCCTCGTGCGAGAGCAAGATCGAAATAGGCCTGGGCAAGCCGCGCCGCCGGCACCGGATTGGTGCTCGCCGACGCCGCCGCGGCACGCAGCTCGCCCAGTTCCCGCGCCACCGGATCCGCGGCCCGTTGTGGCAGGCGCTCCAAGACCTCGCTATCGGTAAGGGGTTTGCGCGGCGCAGCAAGCGCGTCCGGGGCCACAACAAGAAACGCCAGGCTGGCGAGAAAAATCTGAAATGCAGTCAACCGGTCGTCTATCCCGAGCGTTATTGGAAGCACGCACGCGCCATGCCGGCCGTTGCGAACCACAGATACCCAAAGGAGTTTACATGAGCAAGCTGCTTTCGATCCTCGTCGCTGCCATTTTCGCCACCGTTTCCGGCGCTTCCTTCGCTGCCTCCCATGGCGGCGCCATGAAGGACGACAAGAAGATGGAAAAGAAGGAAGAGAAGAAGGAAGAGAAGAAGGACGAGAAGAAAGAAGAAAAGAAGGAAATGAAGAAGGAAGAAAAGAAGGAAGAGAAGAAGGACGCCAAGAAGTAATCAGGCTTCTTCAGGAAAGACGGCGGGCTTGGCCCGCCGTTTTTTTATGTCCGGCGCGGAGCGCCGGACGGTATCCAGGCGATATGTCCGCGCCGGGAGGCGCGGACGGTATCCGGAGGAATTGCCGGCGCGACGTGCGACGTCCGGCAAGCAAATAAGCTCAATTCGCCTCAGGACATCCTGCGCCAAACGCTGGCCAGCCAGGGTTGCTGGTCGCGCGGCAAGCCGGCCGGGCGATAGTAGTGCTCGAGTTCGACAAATCCCGCGCTCTCCAGGTAGTCGCGCCAGGTTTCGAAGTCGTAGTAAGCGCCATAGCGCTCGCCGTTCACGGCTTCCTGATTGTCGCCGCGCGGGTTGGAACTGAACAGCACGCCGCCGGGTTTCAGCGCCGCATGCAATTGCCGCAGGATGCGGGGCAATTCCTGTCGCGGCACATGGAACAGCGAGGCGTTGGCGAAGATGCCGTCGAAATGCCCGGCGGGCAGATCCAGGCCGAGAAAATCCTGCTGCCAGACTTCGCCGCCGCTGTGGGCACGGGCCATTTCCGCAAGCGCCCGGGCGCCTTCCAGGCCGATGGCGCGGTGTCCCCGCTCCAGAAAGGTCTTTAGATCGCGGCCGGGACCACAGCCGAAGTCCAGAATCGTATAAGGCGGCGCGACCTGGATATGCCGCAGCAAGGCCCCGATGTTCTGTTCGACGTCATGGTTGCGGGTGCCCTCCCAGAAGGCCTCGGCGCGAGCGTGGTAGTGGCCTAGGGTGCGGGCGACGAGTTGCCGCAGGGTATCTGGATCAAATGTCATGGGCACAAGCTTCGCGTTCTTCTGATGCAAGGCTGTCAAGGCGCCGTATTGCAGGCGCCGACTTTTTGCTGGCAGTGGCGCAATCCCGCCAGGAGATGCCGTCCCGGCCACCGGCGCGGACATAAAAACGCCACGGCATGCCGTGGCGTTTCCTGTCGACGCGGACCGCGAATCAGCTCTTCAGCGCGACCAGCACCTCGTCCAGCATCTTCTTCGCGTCGCCGAACAACATGCGGTTGTTTTCCTTGTAGAACAACGGATTGTCCACGCCGGCGTAGCCCGAAGCCATGGAACGCTTCATGACGATCGAGGTCTTGGCTTTCCAGACTTCGAGCACCGGCATGCCGGCGATCGGGCTGGTCGGGTCGTCCTGCGCCGCCGGGTTCACGATGTCGTTGGCGCCGATCACCATGGCGACGTCGGTGTCGGGGAA